>VAXX01000070.1 GCA_005885115.1 Actinomycetota bacterium
GGCGTTGCGGGTGAAGTGGGCGAGCTCCGGTACCGGCTCGATGTCGCCGTGCCCGACGTGGTAGAGCAGCAGGCTGTTGACGATCGGGTGACTCTCGTACAGCTTGTGGTCGGGCCTGTGCAGCCCGTACCGGGCCGGGTCGCCGACGCTGCGGCGCAACTCCCGCTGCCCGACCCACTGGCGTACCCGCAACGGCAGCCGCAGTACCGCCAGCAGATCGTTGACCTGGTCGGTCGGGCGACCCAGCAGGTACTTCGGGGCGTACCAGTACCCGCGCCGGGTGGAGTGCCAGCACCGGCTGGCCTGCTGGGCGGCGTCGACCGCGATGTCACACCCGCTGTTGCCACCCCCGACGACGAGTACCTTCTTCCCGCGCAACTGCGCCGGATCCTTGTACGCGCTGGAGTGCAGCACCTGACCGCGGTAGTCGGCCTGCCCGTCGTACCGGGGCAGCTTCGGCGACCACAGGTGCCCGTTGGCGACCACGACGGCCGCGTACCGGGAGGTCCGCTCGGTACCGCCGACCCGCGTGGTCACGTCCCAGAAGCCCTGCGCCGGCTCGCCCGCCGCCTCCACCCGGACCACCTCGGTGCCGAACCAGATGTGCTCGCGCAGCCCGAAGTGCTCGGCGTAGCGGTCCAGATAGCTGTGCACCTTGGTGTGGTGCGGGTAGTCCGGCCAGTCGTCGGGCATCGGGAAGTCCGGGTACTGGGTGCCGGACTTCGAGGAGATCAGGTGGGTGCTGGCGTACATCGGGCTGCGCGCGTGCCGCCAGTTCCAGGCACCGCCGACACCGGTCTCCCGCTCGTAGCAGTCCACCGCGAAGCCCTGCTCCCGCAGGTTCTTGACGGCGGCCAGCCCGCTGGCGCCGGCGCCGATCACGCAGACCGTGTCACCCCGGTCGTAGACCGGGCGGTGAAGCGGTTTGTCCACCCCCGGGGCGGCCCGCCGCGTCAGTGCGGCAGGGTCACGTCACCCCGGCAGGGTCAGGCCGGCCACGACCGGCAGGTGGTCGCTGGCCCGGCGGGCGGCCGGGGAGTCCACCACCCGGTACCCGGTGACGGTGATCCGCGGGTCCACGAACACCGCGTCAAGGCGCTGTCCGGTCAGCGGGTACGTCGCCGTCGCTTCCTCGCCGGCGGCGTCGACCAGCCCGTCGGCGAGCATCCGCCAGGCCGAACCGCCGACGGTCTCGTTGAGGTCACCGGCGAGGATCACCGGGGCGTCCAGGTCGGCCAGGGCCTTCTTCAGCAGTTGGGCCTGGCCGGGCCGCTCGGCGGGGTCGGTGGCCAGGTGCGAGCCGACCACGACGAAGGGCGCTCCGCCGGCGGTACACCGGGCGAAGGCGGCACCCCGCAGGTGCCGGCCCGGGGTCAGCGGGTAGCGCAGCTCCCAGGTGCTCCGGGGACGTACCCGAAGGTCGGTGCAGATCACGTTGCCCAGCGACGGGGCGCCGCCGGTCACGTACACCAGGTGCAGCGCGTGGGCGAGCTGGGCGTTGCGGGTACGCCACCGCAGCCGCCGGGGCGCCTCCTGCACCACGAGGACGTCGGGTGCCAGCTCCCGGACCACCTCGGCCAGCGCCCGCTGATCCCCGCGCAGCCCATGCACGTTGTACGACACCACGCGCAGCACGTTGACCATCCCCTACGGCCGGCGGGCCAGGTCGGCGGCGCCGACGACGCCGGCGGTGTTGCCCAGCAGGGCACCGCGTACCTCGGCGACGGGCAGCCGGCCGCGCTGGGCCAGCGCCTGCTCGTACCCGGCCCGGGCCGGCGTCAGGAGCAGGTCCCCGGCGTCGATGACGCCCCCGCCGACGACCAGTACCTGCGGGTCGACGATCTGTACCAGGTCGGCCAGCCCGCCCCCGAGCCAGTATCCGACCTGCGCGAAGGCGTCCAGGGCGGCCGGATCGCCGGCCCGGGCGGCGGTGGTCACCATCGGCCCGTTGATCGCCTCCGGGTGGCCCCCGGCCAGCTCCAGCAGGGTGCTCGCCCGCTCCGGCGTGTCCAGTGCGGTGGCCCGGGCGAACCGGACCAGGGCGCTGCCGCTGGCGTACTGCTCGATGCAGCCGCGCTTGCCGCAGCCGCACGGGTGGCCGTCGGGTACCGCCGTGGTGTGCCCCAGCTCCCCGGCGATCCCGTGGGCGCCCCGGATCAGCTCACCGCCGAGGACGAGCGCGCCGCCGATCCCGGTCCCCACGGTGAACATCGCCATCGAGTCGGTCGCGTCGGCCGCCGCCCCGTACTGGAACTCCGCCCACGCCGCCGCGTTGGCGTCGTTCTCCACCACGACCGGTACCGACACGTGCCGGGCCACCTCGTCGCGCAGCGGTTCGTTGCGCCACGCCAGGTTCGGCGCGAACAGCACGGTCGCGCGCTTGGCGTCGATCCAGCCGGCGGCGCCGATGCCGATCGCGTCGACCTCGTACGCCGTGGTCAGCTCGGTGATCACCTCGATGATCCGGGCGAGGGTACGCGAGGTGTCGTGCGCCGGCGTCTCCCGGCGCGCCTGCGCCAGGACCGTACCGTCGGGGTCGACGACGCCGCCGAGCACCTTCGTACCACCGATGTCGACGCCCAAGGTCAACCCCACCGCCGCGCTCTCCCTCCAGGTACCGCGCAATGATGCCCTGCCGGCCTTCAGGCCGGCTCGTCCGCGGGGGGTGCGGGGGGTGGCTTCTTGACGGCCTTCTTCGCCACCTTACGGGGCTGCGGCACCGACCTCGTGGCCGCCTGCCACGGGTCGTCCCCGGCCGCCGCTTCCGGCTCCGGCCAGTCCTCGTCGTGGGTCGCGGCCCGCCAGGTCGGCCCGCCCTCCGGCGGGCGGGGCGCGGGCTGCGGCCGGGCGGTGGCCGCGTTGAACGCGCGCAGGATCGTGGTCAGGCCGGCGGCCAGGTCGCTCGCGCCGCTGGCGACCTTCGCGGCGAACTCCGGGTTGGGGTCGCGCAGCGCGGCGATCCCCCGGCACACCGGACAGACACAACACTCGGGGGTACCGGTGGCGATGTGCTCGCCGAACGCGTCACCGCCCAGGAAGCGCTCGGCCATCCCGGCCAGGGAGGCGCCGCGCCCGGCGTTGCGCAGCGCGAACGAGGCGGCGGCCAGCGCCGCGGCGACCAGCCGCTGCGCCTCGTCCCGGACGTCGTCAGTCATTCGGAGCCTCGACCCGCCGCTTCAACTCGCGCAGTGCGGTATCCATGATCATCTTCTCAGCCTTGCGCTTGAACATCCCGAGCATGCCGATCGACAGCTCGACGGCCAGGGTGTACGTGACGGTCGACGTGCCGTCCGGGTGCTCCTCGATGTCGTACGAGCCGTCCTGGACCTTCTGGATCTTCGAGGGCGCGGCGAGGTGCCACTCGATCCGGGACAGGTCCTCGGCGTACTCGTACACCAGCGTGTACTCGTCCTGGACCACGCCCGCGTCGAGGACGAACCGGACCTGGCTGGCGTACCCGTCCTCGTACTCCTCGACGACCTCGACCCGCTTGGCCGCCGAGACCCACTCCGGGTACTTCGGGAAGTCGCAGATGACCTCGACCACCCGGTCCCGGGGTGCCGCGATCACGATCGACTGGGTGGACGTCTCCGCCATGCTGGGGAGGCTACCCCGTACCCGCCGGGACGGCGCCGGTCGGGTGAGGACGACACCCCGCCCGTTGTCCGAGTATGGCGGTAGTGCCAGGTAGGTTGCGCACTAGCCGAGGAAGAACGGAGCCAGTCGTGCAGGAGTTCTCGGTACCGCGGGTGGTCCAGATCGACGCCGCCACCAACCTCACCGACCTGGTCTGGGACAACGCCGAGCAGGCTCCGGAGACGGTGCAGTTCTCCCGGCGTACCCCGGACGGGTGGGGCGAGGTCACCTGCGCCACGTTCCGGGACGAGGTGAGCGCGCTGGCGAGGGGGTTGATCGCGGCCGGGATCCAGCCGGGCGACCGGGTCGGGCTGATGAGCAAGACCCGGTACGAGTGGACGCTGGTCGACTTCGCGATCTGGGCGGCCGGCGCGATCACCGTACCGATCTACGAGACGTCCAGCGCCGAGCAGGTCCAGTGGATCCTCGCCGACTCCGGGGCGCTGGCCGTCGTGGTGGAGACGGCGGCGCACGAGGCCACCGTGGCGCAGGTCCGCGACCGGGTACCGGACCTCAACGAGGTGTGGCAGATCGACTCCGGCGCCCTGGACCGGCTGGTCGCCTCCGGCGCGGCGGTACCCGACGGCGAGGTCGGGCAGCGGCGGCACAGCGCCGGGGCGGACGATCCGGCGACGATCATCTACACGTCAGGTACCACCGGACGCCCGAAAGGCTGCGTGCTCACCCACCGCAACCTCTACGCGGACGCCGCCAGCGCGGTGGCGGTGTTGCCGGAACTGTTCGGTGCCGGCGCGGCGACGCTACTGTTCCTGCCCCTGGCGCACTCGTTCGCGCGGGTCATCCAGAACGCGGTCATCCGCGCCCGGTGCCGGATGGGCCACTCGCCGGACATCAAGAACCTGGTCGCCGACCTGGGCGAGTTCCAGCCCACGTTCATCCTGGCGGTGCCCCGGGTGTTCGAGAAGGTCTACAACGGTGCGCGGCAGCGCGCGCACGCGGACGGCAAGGGCGCGATCTTCGACCGGGCCGACCGGGTCGCGGTCGCCCACAGCCAGGCGCGCGAGCGCAAGGGTGGCCCGGGGCTGGCGCTGCGGCTGGAGCACGCGCTGTTCGACCGGCTGGTGTACGGCAAGCTGCGGGCCGCGCTCGGTGGCCGGTGCGCGGCGGCGATCTCCGGCGGGGCCCCGCTCGGCACCCGGCTGGCGCACTTCTTCCGGGGCATCGGGGTCACCGTCCTGGAGGGGTACGGGCTGACCGAGACCTCCCCCGCGATCGCGGTCAACCGGTACGACGCCACCCGCATCGGTACGGTCGGCCGGCCGCTGCCCGGCGTCACCGTACGGGTGAGCGACGACGGGGAGATCCTCGCCAAGGGTGAGATCGTCTTCTCCGGGTACTGGAACGACGAGGACGCCACCAACGACGTACTCGACGGGGACGGCTGGTTCCACACCGGCGACCTCGGTGCGCTGGACGACGACGGGTACCTGCGCATCACCGGCCGGAAGAAGGAGATCATCGTGACCGCGGGCGGGAAGAACGTAGCCCCCGCCGTGCTCGAGGACCGGGTGCGGGCGCATCCGCTGGTCAGCCAGTGCATCGTGGTCGGGGACCGGCAGCCGTTCATCGCCGCGCTGGTCACCATCGACGAGGAGGCCTGGCCGAAGTGGCTGGCCGAGCAGGGCCGCCCGGCCGGGTCCAGCGTCGCCGACCTGCGCTCGGACGAGGCGTTGCGGACGACCATCCAGCAGGCGGTGGACGAGGCCAACCAGGCGGTATCCCGGGCCGAGGCGATCCGGGTCTTCCGGATCCTGCCGCGCGACTGGTCCGAGGAGACCGGCGAGCTGACCCCCTCCCTGAAGGTCAAGCGCAACGTGGTGCTCAGGGAGCACGCCGACGAGATCGCGGCGATCTATGCCTGACACCCGGACCGTCGAGGTGGACAACCGGCGGGTATGGCAGGGGCCGCACCCGGCCACCGTCGCCGCCCGGCTGGCCCTGCTCGTCCTCGTCGGTACCCTGAGCGTCACCGCCACCCGGGACATCGGCAGCCTGTTCTGGACGCTGCTGCTCGGCGCCGCCAGCATCCCCGCGCTCCTGGCTCCCCGGCACCGGATCCTCGGCCCGCTGACCCGCCTGGCCGAAGTGGTCATCGTGTGCCTGGCCACCGACGTGATCGTGACGCACGCCTCGGACACCGGTACCGCGGTCGCGGCGGTGCTGCCGTACCTGGCCGTACCGGTCGTCGGCGCCGGCCTGTACCTGCACCGGGTCGAGACGGTCGCGCTGCTCGTCCTGGCCGCCGGCCTGCTCGTCGGGCTCGGCGCGCCCGACCACCGGCTCGCCGACCACGCCTACCTGGTCGGGATCATCCAGTGGCTGCTGCTCGCCGGGCTGGCAGGTGCCGTGGCCGTCGCGCTGCAACTGACCGTTCAGGACCGCCGGGACCGGCCGCAGCCCTACGCCGAGGCGACCCGCCTGCTCACCCAGCTCCGGAGCGTGGCGCGTCAACTGCCCGGGGCCACCCTGGACCCGGGTGGGCTGGCCCAGCACCTGATCGACGAGGTCCGGGCGGTGGCCCGGGTGGACCGGGCGGCGGTGCTGTCGGCGGGCGGCGGCTCCCGGCTGGTGGTCATCGCGCAGATGGGCGTGGACCACATCGACTGGGAGACCGGCCTGGACTCCGACTCGGCGATCGCCGACGCGTGGACCAGCCAGCAGCCCCAGGTGGTGAACCGCCCGCAGGCCCGCTCGCACCCGGGCGGGGAGGTACGCGCTCTGGTCGTACCGCTGATCGCCGGGGTACGCACGGTCGGGGTACTGGT
This sequence comes from Actinomycetota bacterium, assembly GCA_005885115.1. Classification (GTDB taxonomy): domain Bacteria; phylum Actinomycetota; class Actinomycetes; order Mycobacteriales; family Micromonosporaceae; genus AC-43. Next base: position 6,423 of record VAXX01000070.1, read on the forward strand.
CGTGGAGGCGGACGCGCCGACCGCGTACCCGCCGATGACCGTGGCCCGGATCAGCGCGCTGGCCGCGCCTGCGGCGCTGCGCCTGGAGGCGGCGCTGCTCTTTGACGAGGTCCGGTCGCTGGCCACCAACGAGGAGCGCCAGCGGCTGGCCCGCGAGATCCACGACGGGGTGGCCCAGGAACTGGTGATGGTCGGGTACGGGATCGACAACGCGCTGGCCGTCCTGCCCGAGGAGGCCAAGGACGCCGGGGTGGAACTGCGAGGTCGACCGGCACGGCGGGCTGACCGCGGCGATCGCCGAGTACGCGCGCGCCGTCGGCGCCCAGGCCGGTCTGCGGGTACACCTGTCCCTGGACGAGTCGACCGCGCGGCTGCCCGCGGCGACCGAGGCGGAACTGCTGCGGATCGCCCAGGAGGCGATCACGAACGCGCGCAAACACGCCGGAGCCGCTAATCTGTGGGTGACCTGTGCGGTAGACCCGCCATTCGCGCAGATCGAAGTGTCAGATGACGGACACGGCATATCGGACCAACGGCCGGATGGCCGCTACGGGCTTGCAATTATGGCAGAAAGAGCGGAACGTATCCGGGGCCGCCTCGAAATCACACCCCGTAACCCCAACGGTACGCGAGTGGCGGTGCTCTTGGGCACCTCGCCTCGACGGGGTACCTTGACAGCACCAGAAGGGAAGAACACCGGGTATGTCCACTAGTGCCACTCCGACGGCCCGCACCAAGGTGCTGCTCGTCGACGACCACGACCTCATCCGCAAGGGTCTGCGCCACGCGTTCGAGCGCGACCGGCAGTTCGAGGTGGTCGGCGAGGCGGCCACGGCGGCCGAGGCCGTACGCCAGGCAGGTGCGCTCCAGCCCGATGTCGTGATCATGGATCTGCGTCTTCCCGACGGCAGCGGTCTCGAGGCGACCCGGGCGCTGCGCAAGACCAGCAACACGATGGGCATCGTCGTGCTGACCATGTACGCCGGCGACGACCAGCTTTTCGGCGCGCTGGAGGCCGGCGCGAGCGCGTTCGTCCCCAAGACCGCGCCCGCCGACGAGGTCGTCGCGGCGGCCCGGCACGCGGCCAGCGCGCCCAGCGCGTTCACCGCCGCCGATCTGGCCGAGGCGATGAAGCGCCGGCTGGCCCCCACCGGCCCGCAACTGTCCCCCCGCGAAGGTCAGGTGCTGCGGCTGCTCGCCGACGGGATGAGCGTGGCGGGCATCGCCAAGCAACTGTTCGTCAGCGAGTCGACCGCCAAGACGCACATCTCCAAGCTCTACGAAAAGCTCGGCGCCGCCAACCGGGCCCAGGCCCTGATGACCGCGCTGCGGCTGGGCCTGCTCGAAGCCCCCGACGCGCCGAAGTTCTGACCGCTACCTACGGAAGCGGCGCCGGCACCCGTGCCGGCGTCGGCTTCCCGGTCAGCCGGCGGTACCCGAGGTACATCTCGCAGCCCAGGCACAGCCCGAAGGCGGCGTTGAGGAACGCGGCGACCAGCGCCAGGCCGGTGAACACCAGACCGAGCAGGGTCACCCCGGTCAGGTAGCCGGCGGCGGCGATCGCGATGATGACGAACCCGAGGAACTGGGCGAAGCGTACCGGCGCGGCCGGCTCCAGCTCGGTCGGCCGGGGCAGCCGGGACGCCAGCAGCGCCCGGTAGAGCAGCCCGTACGGGGACCAGCCCGGCGACCACGCGGAGATCGCGAACACGACCGCCTGGGCCAGCGCCAGCCAGCCGGACCGGAAGACCAGGATCAGGATCAGCACGACGGTGGTGACGGCCGCGGCAAAGCGCGGGCTGCGCGGATCGAGCATCATCGGGCGGCTCCCGCCGGGAGAAGGGCGGCGATCGCCGCGATGACCTGAGCTTTGCCGGGGGTTCCGGTGGCCCGGTAGACGATCGCACCGCCGCGGTCGACCACCAACACCGTGGGGGTACGCCAGATGTCCAGCCGGCGTACGTCCGCCAGATGCGCCTCGGCGTCGACCTCGATGTGCTCGACGCCCTCGAAGCGTGCCGCCACCTCGGCGCAGACCCGGCTGGTGACCCGGCACGGTGCGCAGAACGCCGAGGAGAACTGCAGGAGCGTGACCGGCGTCCCGGGGCGTACGCCCAGGTCGGTGAGGTCAGCCACCGGGCCGGTGCTCGGGCGTAGTCGACCGTCGCGCCGCCGCCACCACAGTCCCAGTACGGTCGCGGCGGCGAGGATGCCGAGCGCGGTCGTCAGGCCAGCCGTCACGCTCCCCACACTGACACCTGCACCTCCCAGCGCCACGTGGACTCCACCCAGGCCCGACCCGCCGCGCCCAGCCGGGCCGCCAGCTCGCGGTCGGTGAGCAGGGTCACCAGCCGGTCGGTCAGGGCAACCAGGTCCCGCCCGTCCACCAGGTACCCGGTCTCCCCGTCCCGTACCGCGTCCGGCGAACCGCCGGAGTCGCCGGCCACCACGGGCAGCCCGACCGCCGAGGCCTCCAGGAACACGATGCCGAACCCCTCGACGTCCAGCCCGCGCCGGCGGGTCCGGCAGGGCATCGCGTACACGTCGCCGGCGGCGTAGTGGGCCGGCAGGTCGGGCCACGGTACCGAGCCGGTGAAGTGGACCGGCAGGTCACCGGCGAGCCGGCGCAGCCGGTCGGCGTACGGGCCACCGCCGACGATCAGCAGCGCGACGTCGGGTACCCGGCGCCGGACCGCGGGTAGTGCCCGGATCAGCGCGTCCTGCCCCTTGCGCGGCACCAGGCGGGATACGCACACGATCACCGGCCGGTCGGACAGCCCGTACCGGCGGCGGACCTCGCCGCCGTCGACCCCCGGGTGGTACGCCTGCGTGTCCACGCCCGGCGCCAGGTGCCGCAGCTCGGTCCGGTCACCGAGCACCGGGTCCAGCCGCTGCCGGACGTACTCCCCCAGGTAGGTCACCACGTCGACGCCGTCGCCGATCCGGCGCAGCAGGGTACGGGCGCCGGGCAGGGCGGCCCAGCCCGCCTCGTGCCCGTGGGTCTGGGCGAGCGCCCGGGTGATCCCGGCCCGGCGGCGCAGCCCGGCCGCGAGCAGCCCCAGCGGGGCGGCCGCCCCGAACCAGACCGTGTCGCACTCGTACGCCCGGGCCAGCTCGGCCGCCCGGCGGGCGACCGCCGGGGTGGGCAGCAACATCCCGGTGTCCGCCCGGACCACCTCGAACGGCTGCTCGGCGTCGAACTTGGCCGCTCCGTCCCAGGTCGAGGAGTAGACGACCAGCGATCCGGCGGGGCGCCGGACCGCGAGGTTGTGCACGAACCGCTGGATCCCCCCGGGACGGGGCGGGAAGTCGTTGGTGACCAGGAGGGTACGCACTACCGCTCCCCCCGCGCGTACGCCCGGGCGGCGGCCATCCGCTCGACCGTGGTCGGGTGGGTGGCGAAGATGACGTGTTCCAGCCGGGGCGGATCGGGGTCGGCGAGGTTGACCGCCGCCAGCCGCCCCTCCATCGCCTCGAAGGTGACCGGGTCGTCGGTCAGGGCGAGCGCGTGCGCGTCGGCCCGCGCCTCCACCCGGCGCGACAACGCGTTCTGCGGCGGACCGGCAACCAGCCCGGCGAGGGTGGCGAAGACGAGCAGCAGCGCGATCCCGCGCGGGTCGGTGATCCGGTCGACCCCGGCCAACCCCAACGGGGTACGCCATTGGCCCAGCAGGTACACCGCGATGACCGCGCCCGCGGCACCGAGGGCTCCCAGGATGGTGCCGGTGGCCACGTCCCGGTCCTTGGCGTGGCCCAGTTCGTGGGCGACGACGCTGGCCACCTCGGCCGGGTCGGCGCGCTCGACGAGGGTGTCGTAGACCACGATCCGCCGGGTCGGCCCGAGCCCCGAGACGTACGCGTTGACCGACCGGGTACGCCGGGACGCGTCGGCGACCAGGACGTCGCGCACCGGTACGCCGTCCCGCTCGGCGAGCCCGAGGAGCCGGGTCCGCAGCGGCCCCTCGGCCATCGGCGTGAACCGGTTGAAGATCGGCTCGACGAGCACCGGGAACACGAACGACAGCAGTACGGTCAGCCCGGCCGCGCCCAGCGCCGCCCAGATCCACCAGGCCGGCGACGAGTGGGCGATCGCGTAGAACCCGAGCAGCGTCACGGCGCCGAGTACGGCACCGACCCCGTACCCCTTGAGCACGTCGACGGTCCAGCCGCGCCAGGTCTGGGTGGACAGCCCGTACCGGCGCAGGATCACCTCACGCCGGGCGTCCAGCGGCAGCGTGACCAGCCCGGCGAGGAACACCACGATCAGCCCGCCGAGGACCGCCTGTCCCGGCCAGCCGCCCGGGACGGCGCCGACGATCCGCGCGCCGAGCGGGGTGAGCCCGAGGACGAGGACCACGACCAGGGACAGCGCCCGCGAGGCGTACCCCCAGGGTCGTAGCGATTTGCGGAAAGCGCGCCCCCGCGCGACCGCCTCGGCCGGCAGCGCGGCCAGCGCGGCCCGTTGATCGGGCACCGGAGCCGGCGGCCGCCGCATCGGTATCCGCGCGAGCGCGACCGCCACCGCGGCGACGACGAGGGCGACCAGCAGCACCACCGGAGCGATCACGGCCCAAGCTTAGGCGGCGCGACTGTGCCCCGGCGGATCGCGCGGGACCAGCCGCAGATGGGGTACGACACCGGCGTCGGCGAGTACCCGCAGCGCGCTGCGTTCGGCCTCGTCCAGCTCCACGCCCTCGGGCGGGGCGCCGAGCATCACGCTGACCACGCAGCCGCCGCAGGCGAGCCCACGCACCACACAGTTCTCACAGTCGATAACCATGTCACTGACGGTAGGCACGGGGTACGACAGTAATGTCTTGGCGGCCTGCCCGGCCGCCCGCAGCGCCTGGACCGACGGTCGGCGCGCGATATCCCGTTGGCGGCCTGCCCCGCCGCCCGCAGCGCCTGGACCGACGGTCGGCGCGCGATATCCCGTTGGCGGCCTGTCCGGCCGCCCGCAGCGCCTGGACCGACGGTCGGCGCGCGAGATCAGACCCGGCCGAGCCGCCGGATCAACGTCAGGGACCCGAGCGGGTACGCGCCGTGGCGGCGTACGCCGTCGGCGACCTCCCGGTCGGAGGAGATCACCACGATCGGCCGGCCCGCCGGCTCGGCGCGGACCAGCCGGCGGATCAGCTCGTCGGCGGTCTCCCCCTTGCGGGAGAACAGCACGCGTACCCCCCGCGGGGTCGGCGGTAGCCCGACCACCCGCTCGGCGCCGTCGAAGACGACGGTGACCTCGGCACCGGTCTGCGCGGCGATCCCGCCCAGGCCGCTGACCAGCCGGCTGCGCTGCTGCTCCAGCGAGACGTCCGGGTAGCCGGTCTTGGTGACGTTGTAGCCGTCGACCACCAGGTGTGCCTTGGGCAGCGCGAGGAGCTGGTCCAGCCGGGCCGGGTCGTCCGCGTCCAGCGCCCGGGCGCGGTTGGTCTCGGCACCCGGCCGGGCCGCCGACTCCGCGGCGACGACATCGGCCGGCAGCAGGTGGGAGGGCTCCAGGGCCAGCTCCCGGCGCAGGCCCACGGCCGCCTGCCCGATCGTCTCCAGCAGCAGCCACAGCCGCGCGTCGTCGACCTGGCGGGCCTCCTTGGCGTTCTGCCGGTTGGCGCCGGCGGTCGCCTCCGCCTCGGCCAGCCGTGCCCGCAGCCGGCGCAGCTCGGCGTCGTGGTCGGCCAGCGCCCGGGCCAGCCGGCCCTTCTCCGTGGCGACCAGCTCACTGGCCCGCTTCTCCTTGGCCTGCAACTCGCGTACCGACCGGCCCAGCGTGCGGTTCTCCTCCCGCAGGCCGGCGGCCTCCTCACGCAGCCGGGCCAGCTCGTCGCGCAGCTTGTCGGCCTCGACCTTGGCCACCGCCCGGTCGTGTTCGGCGCGGGCCACCCGCTGCTCGGCATCGCGCAGGGACTCCGCGACGGCCGCGCTGTCGGTCTCCGCCCGGACGATCTCGCCGGCCGCCTCGACCATCTCCAGCCAGCCCGGCGGGCGGGCGAGGTAGGCGATGGCGGCCACCTCGACCGGGTCGGCGGCGGCCGGGCAGGCGCCCTCCAGGACGGCCGTACCGAGGTCGGCGGCCTCCTCCAGGACCCGACCGGACACCCGCTGGCGGAACAGCGGGTCGCCGGCGAGCTGCGCGGCGATCGCGGAGCCCGCGAGCCGGGCCCGCCGGTTGGGCGCGAACTTGGCCAGGCGGCGCAGGGGTAGGGGCACCTCGTCCAACGGCAGGCCGGACAGGGCCGCCGAGGCCAGGGCGACCACCCGCTGGCGGACCGGCTCGGGAAGGGTCGGTTCGGGGGCGTACGCGGGCTCTCCGGCCGCCCCGTCCGGGCGGTCGGCGTCGGATACCTGCGCAGCCATCTGTCCAGTGTCGCAGAGTGAACTGTCATACCCCAGCCATACGGTTTGCCGGTGCTCCCCACCTACGTCCAGCAGACCTTCGACGACCTGCTCGACGACCCGTTGGCCCGGTCGCTGCGGGACACCACCTTCGTGGTCGTCGACCTGGAGACCACCGGCGGGGCACCGGACGGCGGCGGGATCACCGAGAT
>VAXX01000071.1 GCA_005885115.1 Actinomycetota bacterium
ACCCTCACCACGACGGTACGGGCGACCTTGTCGTGCAGGGTCTGCTTCTGCGGGTCCCACAGTTGCCACAGCCCGTCGAGGTACGCGAGCGGCCCGACGAACCCGAACAGCAGGTGGATGATCCAGCGCTTACGGGCGGCGGCGGCGGCCATCGACGCCCCGGACCCGGCATCCACAACCTTGAGTCTCATCACCCGCTTGCCCACGGTCTGCCCGGCCCGTAGCTGGTACGTCACCTGGTAAAGGTACGTCCCGAGGAACTGGAGGCCGAAGATCAGGACGAACATCCAGAAGAACGACCCGACGATGACCGCGACATGGGGTTGCCCGTTGGCGGCGGAGTCGACGGCGTGGGCGTACGGGACGAGCAGCGCCACCATGACCGCCACCGCCGGCGGGATGAGGATCGCGGCGAGTATCAACCCGTCCAGCAGGTACGCCAGCAGCCGCTCCCCGAACTCGGCCAGCGGGACGCCACCGGGGCCGGTCGGCCGGGGAACGGGTGGGGCGTACCCACCCGGCGGGCCGTACCCAGGCGGGAGGTACCCCTGCGGAGCCGGATAGTTCGAAGGCGGCGAAGTCACGCCAGTAAGTGTCTCAGGTCAGAGATTGCCCCGGCGCTCCTGCTCCCGCTCGATCGCCTCGAACAGCGCCTTGAAGTTGCCCTTGCCGAAGCCGAGCGAGCCGTGCCGCTCGATCAGCTCGAAGAACACCGTGGGCCGGTCCTGGACCGGTTTGGTGAAGATCTGCAACAGGTACCCGTCCTCGTCCCGGTCGACCAGGATGCGTCGCTCGCGCAGCTCCTCGATCGGGGCCCGGACGGTACCGATGCGGGCCCGCAGCGCCGGATCCTCGTAGTACGAGTCCGGCGTCTCCAGGAACTCCACCCCGGCCGCCCGCATGGCATCGACGGTGGCGAGGATGTCGCCGGTGGCCAGGGCCACGTGCTGGGCGCCGGGCCCGCCGTAGAACTCCAGGTACTCGTCGATCTGCGACTTGCGCCGGGACACCGCCGGCTCGTTGAGGGGGAACTTCACCTTGCGGGTACCGCTGGCGACCACCTTGCTCATCAGCGCCGAGTAGTCGGTGGCGATGTCGTCGCCGATGAACTCGGCCATGTTGGTGAAGCCCATGACCCGGCGGTAGAAGTCCACCCACTCGTCCATGTGGCCCAGCTCGACGTTGCCGACCACGTGGTCGATGGCCTGGAACAGCCGCCTGGGCTGGTCGGGCCGGCGCGGCACGATCGGGTCGCGGCTGACGAACCCGGGCAGGAACGGGCCGTCGTACCGGGACCGGTCGACCAGCGTGTGCCGGGTGTCGCCGTACGTGCCGATCGCGGCGACCCGGACCGTCCCGTACCCGTCGGCCAGGTCGTACGGCGTGTCGAGGCCGATCGCGCCGTGCCCGACCGCGTACCGGTACGCGGCGTCGACGTCGGGTACCTCCAGGGCGATGTCCCGGATCCCGTCCCCGTGCTTCGCGTGGTGCTGCGCGTACGGGGTCCCGGCCCGGACCGCGCCGGCGAGCACGAACCGCGCGGAGCCGGCGACGAGGACGTACTCGGCGGTGTCCGGGTACCCCTGCTCGGGGCCGCGATAGGCCACGCAGGGCATCCCGAACGCGGTGGAGTAGTAGTGGGCGGCCTGCCGGGCGTTGCCCACGACGAACGTGAGGTGGTCCAGTCCCCGTACCGGAAATGGATCTTCGTTGATGTCGTGCGGGACCGCGCCGATCAGCGCGTCCACGTCCATGGTCCTGGCCTGGCTCATGGCCCGAGCATCACGCGGGTGGCCGGTTTGAGCAACAGACAGCCGATTCACTGGACAATATGCTCAGTACATGCGGGCACCGATCGACATTCTCGACGCACGACTGATAGCACTGCTGACCGAACAGCCCAGGATCGGCATTCTCGAATGCGCCCGGCGGCTGGGCGTGGCGCGGGGCACGGTGCAGGCCCGGCTGGACCGGCTGACCGGGCGCGGGGTGATCCGAGGGTACGGGCCGGACATCGCCCCGGCGGCGCTCGGGTACGGGGTGACCGCGTTCGTGACGCTGGAGATCCGGCAGAGCCGGGGGCACGACCCGGTGGCCGCGCACCTGGCGACCATCCCCGAGGTGCTGGAGGTGCACACCATCACCGGCGGCGGCGACCTGCTGTGCCGGATCGTCGCGCGCTCCAACGCCGACCTGCAACGGGTCATCGACCAGGTGGTCGGGTACGAGGCGATCGTCCGGGCCGCGACGATCATCGCGCTCGCCGAGCAGATCCCCTACCGGACGCTTCCGCTGGTCGAGTCAGTCGCCGCGCAGTAGGTCGTCCGGGTCGGTGGCCGGATCGCGGTAGGTGGTGACGGTCCGGGCCAGCTCCAGCGGGGACCGCAGGCGGGTGGCCAGCGGGCCGGTGCCGTCCGCCCCCAGGTGCGTCAACACCCGCAGCCACCGGTGCTCGACGCCGGGTGGCTTGGTGGGATCCGGGAACTGGTACGTCAACCACGCGGCCACCTGCTCGATGGTCAGCGGTTGCAGGCGTACCACCGTCGTGTCGGGTACCGGCGGCAGCCCGTCCCGACCGGTCAGGATGACCGGCCGGGGTGGGGCCAGCGCACGGACGAGCAGGCTCGGGTCGACGCCGTCGAGCCCGTCGAGTACCGGCAGGATCCAGCCGTCCCCGACCAGCGCACGGGCGATGGCGGGTCCGACCCGGTACGCGCTGACCAGGTGCTCGGCGAGCGCGGCGTCCAGCCGGTCGAGGTCGGGCCGGTCGAGCCGGACCGGCACCCGAAGGCGTACCCCCGGCTCCTCGGGCAGCGCCGCGATCAGGTCGAGCAGGCCGCGCAGCGCGAGCACCGTCTTGCCGGCGCCGGCCGGACCGAGGACCACCAGCCGGCCGCCCGGCAGCCGCCGGTAGAAGTCCGCGATGGTGTTCAGCGACCCGGTGTCCGTGCCGCCCTCGGTACGCCACCGGACCTGCGCCGCCTGCGGGCGCCCGGTACCGACCCGGTCGGCGAGCAGCCGGCGCAGGACGGCCGCCTCCCGGCGCGCGACGGCGTCGGCGAGGTGCCCGGCGGCGGCGCTGAGTACCCGCGGGTCGGTGGCGTACGGGCGAAGCGACACGCCGTACCCGACCAGGGTCAGTCCGAGGACCGCCGCGGGTACGCCGCCGAGCCCGGCAGCGGGTACCAGCAGCCAGGCGGTGATTCCGGCCAGGGCCAGGAGTACGCCGACCAGTGCCCAGGTGGCGCTGCGGCGGGTCCATACCCGTGGCGTCTTCATGGCATGCATCTTGCTCGACGGTCCCGAACGCACCAAGCTGGACCCCCGACCGCTCCCCGATCTCCAGGACAGGTGATGAACCCCAACCCCGTACCCGGGCAGCCGTGGCCCGACCCGACCTCGGTACCGCCGCCGGGATATCCGCAGCCCGCGTCGTTCCCGCCGCCGGGCCAGTACGCGCCGCCGCCGGCGCAGTTCCCGCCACCCGGCCAGTACGGCCCGCCGCCGGCACAGTACGGTCCGCCACAAGGCCAGTACGCTCCGCCGCCGTACCCCTATCCACCCCAGCCGCCGCCCGCGCGCACCCGCGGCCGGGGCAGCGCGCTGCTCATCCGGATCCTCGGCGCTGTGGTGGTAATCATCCTGGTCATCGCCGTCAAGGTGGGCATCCGGCTGCTGTTCCACCAGTTGTGACCCCAACACGCGCGTCCGCGTAGCGGCTGCCCGGCGCCGCGCCTCGCTACGGTGAGCGGCGAGGCGAAGCAGGCGAGGGGGCGGCGTGGCGAAGGGCAAGGTGATCGGCCGGTTCGAGGCAGCCCTCGGCATCATCGGGCTGCTCGCGCTCGGCTCCGCCTACGTGGTGGTCACCGGCTGGAACCCGCTGCCGGCCTGGCAGAACTGGCTCGCGCACAGCCGGATCATCGCCGACCCCGCGCCGAGATGGACGGCCACCGCCGACAACGAGCCGTCGAGCGCCGTCGTGGTGCGCGGCGTGGTGGTCGTCGGGATGGACGACGAGGTGGCCGGCTACCTGGCCGGCGGCGGGGCCAAGCAGTGGAGCCGCGACGTCGCGTGGAGCGCGGTCGCCGGCAGTGGCCTCCGCGCCGTCGTGGTCGCCGGGCGCAAGGACGGGCAGGGGTACGAGGCGCTGGACCCCGCCACCGGATCGCCCCGCTGGTCGGACCCGAAGGCCATCGGCGCGTGGACGTACGCCGACCTGGTGATCGGGGTCGCCTGCCCGCAGGACTTCACGTGCGTACTGACCGCGCGTGACCCGGACACCGGCAAGGTGCGCTGGGAGAGCACGCTGGACGGCCGGTCCCTGCCCGGGCTCAACCGGCCACTGGCCGGGGTACGCCGGATGGGGCGCGGCGACGGCGTACCGCCGCCGGTGCCGCCGGTGCTCGGGTTCCCGCTCGACGACGTGGTACAGGTGGTGTCGACGGCGGACGGAGCGCGGCTGCACCGGTACCGGTCGGGCTCCGGTAGCCGGATCGCGGTCGTCGGCGACCGGGCGGTGTTGACCGGCGGCACGTACCGGTCCGACGGCTGCCGCCTGCACGTGGAGGGCCGGGATCCGGCCACCGACCGGACGGTCTGGCACAAGGACGGGTACGACCTGCACACCTCCACCGGCCTGGGCTGCGACCAGCGCACCGATCCGGCCGGCGGCGGCGGGCTGCTCGCGGCGGTCAGCGGGGACGGTCGGGACGTGCTGCTCGACCCCGGTACCGGCGACGAGGTGTACCGGGCCGGACCGGGCGAGTCCATCCTGGATACCGATGGAAGCCTTGCCCTGGTCCGCAGCGCGGACCGCAAGACGGTGACGGCGGTCAGCCTGCCCGGCGGCCGTACCGCCTGGACCCGGCCCTTCAACCGGACCACGAGCCTGGCCTTCGGGCCGGCGGTCGTGGTCTTCGCCGACGCCGACACCCAGCAGCTCACCGTGGTGGGCACCGGCGGGACGGTACTGGCGACGGTGTCCACCGACGCGACCGTGCTCGGCTACGCCGACGACGGCCTGGTGCTCGGCAGCGGGCGGCAGGTGGGCCTGGTCACCTACTCGACGTCCACGCACGCGTAGCATCGCCTCGCGTGGGCTTTGACTTCGCGCCGCTGCTTCCGCTGGGTCCGGACACCACCGGGTACCGGCTGCTGACCACCGAGGGGATCGACACCGTTGCCGGTCCGGGCGGTCGGCGGTTCCTGACCGTGGAGCCGGCGGTGCTGACCCGGCTGACCACCGAGGCGATGCATGACATCGCGCACTTCCTGCGTCCGGCGCACCTGGCCCAGCTACGGTCCATTGTGGACGATCCGGCCGCCTCGCCGAACGACCGGTTCGTCGCGCTGGACCTGTTGCGCAACGCCAACATCGCGGCCGGCGGAGTGCTGCCGATGTGCCAGGACACCGGTACCGCGATCGTGATGGGCAAGCGCGGGCGGCACGTCCTGACCGACGGGACCGACGAGGAGGCGATCGCGCGCGGGGTGTACGAGGCATACAC
>VAXX01000072.1 GCA_005885115.1 Actinomycetota bacterium
GGCCGATGATCGGCTGGACGTACGCGACCCGGCGGGCGTGTTCGATCCGGGTGACGTGCCCGGCCAGGACGTGGCAGCGGGGCAGCTCCCGGCGCAGCGGCACGACCGAGTGCCGGGGCGAGATGTTGCCGGCGGAGACTTCGGGCAGGAACGGTTGGTACGTCATGTGCGGCTGCGGATCGACGACGATCACTTCCGCCTCGCCCCGCCGGAGCTTGCTGGACAGGCGCAGGGCCGCGTACAACCCGACGTGACCGGCGCCGACGACCAGAATCCGCTGAGGGTTCACGGCTCCATCATCGACCACGCCAGCGGTGAGCGCGCCTTCGCGGGCGGCGAAGGTGACCCGGCTAACGGCGCCCGACCAGCCGGGCCAGGTACCCGACGATCAGGCCCATCAGGGCGAGGCCGGCCAGCGAGGCCAGCAGGTACCGGCCGCTGACGTAGAGCGGCGCGACCACCGCGAACAGTGCGAGACCGGCGGTCAGCGCCACGACGGCGCCGGCGCGGGCCAGCCAGCGCAGCAGCACGCCGGGGCCGATGATCGCGTCGTAGGGCAGCACGGCGGCCAGCGCGGACAGGTTGTGCTGCAGGTAGAGCGCGGCGGCCAGGAACACGACGCGCAGGAACTGCGGGGTCTCGTGGTAGCCGAGGGCGGCGACCTCCCAGCCGACCACCGCCAGCAGGATCGCCGCGGTGGGCATCCGGCCGCGCGGGGCCAGCGCCGGGACCACCGCGATCCCCAGCAGGACCAGGAACACCGGGCCGGCGACCAGTTCGAAGGGCCAGGCCAGGAGCTGGCCGAGCAGCCCGGTCAGGAAGACGCCCGCGCGCACGAGCAAAGGGCCGGGAGTGGTACGCCGGGCGGTGGCCAACGACTCGTCGATCCGCCCCCGGAACCGGGTCAGCACCTCGTTCACCGGGCGACCGCCTTGGGCGCCGAGGCCATCCGGGACACCTGGCGCAGTACCTCGTCCAGGCTGCCCGCACCGGCCCAGGTGACCACCGGTACGCCGTGCTCGTTCAACTGTCCGAGGGTGTTCTCGCGTTCCAGCTTCCAGAGCCGGCCGGCGGCGGTGGCCCAGTCCCCGCGTACCGGCAGGGGCAGGTCGCTGGGCAGGGTGTCGACGCCGACGACGAACCGGCCGGCCCGGGCGAACCGGGCGATCATCGCGGCCGCCCGGGTGTCCAGCAGCGGGGACAGCACCACGACCAGGGCGTTGGTGGACACGGTGTGCGGACCGAACGCGTCGGCCGACGGTTCGAACCCGCCGATCGTCGTGTCGATGTCCAGCAGCCACTCCAGCACGGTGTGGTACTGCCGGCGGCCGCGCCCCGGTGCAGGTAGTGCTCGGCGATGCCGGCCGCCGCCCGTACCGTCGTGTCCAGTACGGACCGGGTCCCGTGGATGCCGCCGGACCGGCCCGCCTCGTGCAGCACATCGAGCACCAGGACCACTTCCGCGTCCCGGTCGGACAGCGTGGAGGCCACGTACAGCTGCCGGGTGCGCAACGAGACCCGCCAGTCGATGCGCCGCAGCCGGTCCCCGGGCCCGAACATCCGTACCCCGGCCAGTTCCCCGCCCTCGCCGGGGCGCCGGGAGTGGTGCGCGCCGACCAGGCCGGCCGCCCGGGGCATCGAGTCGTCGGCCTCGAACACGTCGTTGACCGGGTACACCTTGATCCGCCGGGCCCGGCCGGTGCCGGGATCGCTGATCAGCAGCCCGTCCGCCGCCACCGCGTGCGCCACCGCCGGACCTAGCGCCGGCCGTCCCCAGCGCACCGCGTGGGCCCGCAGCGGCAGGTCGGCCCCCGTGCCCGGGGGTACCGAGGTGACGTACGGGCGGTCACCGTGCGGGACGACCAGCCACGGGGAGATCGCGGTGCGCAGGACCACCAGGTCGTACGGGACCTCGTCGAGGTTGCCGACGGTCAGTACGGCCGAGAGCTGCCCGCCCTCGCCGAGGAACTCGACGTCGGTGGCGACCCGGACGGTCGGTACCCGCGCCGGCCGGCGCCAGATGCCCAGCGCCGCCCCGAGCGCGAACGGCGCCGCGAGTACCACCAGGTCGACCTGGCCCAGCAGCATCGCGCCGGCCAGCAGCAGCCCGACGAGGAGCACGGCCCGGCCCAGCGCCTGGGTCGGCGTCCACCGGCGCAACGCGTCGGCCAGGTGCCGGCCGCGGGCGGCCTCGTCCGTGGGGCGCGCTCGTGCCATCGCCTCAGCCCCGCGGCGGTGGCGCGGTGAACCGGTACGGGTCGACGCTGCTGCGCGGGGCCGGCGCTCCGGCTCCGGCCAACCCCTCCGAGTACGTCGGCAGGGCGCCGCTGGCCGGTGCCGGTACCCGGGACAGCACGTCGGCCACGATCGTGGACGAGTGGGTCTGGCGCAGCCACATCTCCGGCTTGAGCGTGATCCGGTGGGACAGCGCCGGGATGGCCACCTCCTTGACGTCCTCCGGGATCACGTAGTCGCGGCCGGCCAGCGCCGCCCGGGCCCGGGAGAGCAGCAGCAGCGCCAGCGACCCGCGCGGGGACGCCCCGACCAGTACCTGGTTGTGCTCCCGGGTCGCCGCGGTCAGCTCCACGATGTAGTGCCCGATGGAGTCCTCCACCACGACGTCCTCCAGCGCGTGCTGCATGGCCAGCAGGGTGGCCGGGTCCACGACCGGTTCGAGGCTGGACTCCTCCTGGCGGCGGGCGATCCGCCGGCGCAGTACCGCCCATTCCTCGTCCCGGTCGGGATAGCCGAACGAGACCCGCAGCAGGAACCGGTCCAGTTGCGCCTCGGGCAGCGGGTACGTGCCCTCGTACTCGATCGGGTTGGCGGTGGCCAGCACGTGGAACGGCGGCGGGAGCCGGTACGTGGTGCCCTCCACCGATACCTGCTTCTCCTGCATGGCCTCCAGCAGGGCGGCCTGGGTCTTCGGCGGGGTCCGGTTGATCTCGTCGGCCAGCAGCAGGTTGGTGAAGATCGGCCCGGCCCGGAAGGTGAAGTCGTGGGTCCGCTGGTCGTACAGGAACGAGCCGGTCACGTCGGCGGGCAGCAGGTCCGGGGTGAACTGGAGCCGCCGGAACTCGATCCCCAACGCCTGCGCGAAGCACCGCGCGGTCAGCGTCTTGCCCAGGCCCGGCAGGTCCTCCAGGAGTACGTGGCCGCCGGCCAGGACCCCGGCCAGCACCAGCTCCAGGGCGGCCCGTTTACCCACCACGACTGTCCCGACCGAGTCCAGTACGGCCCGGCCCAGCCGGCCCACCTCGTACACCGGCAACCGCTCGGTCGTCATACCGCCTCCATCAACGCGATCAGGCCGGCTACCTCGCGCGGCGTCATGTTCCTCGGTACGGGCTCGGTCACGAAGTCCCACAACTGCTCGCCCAGCAGCGCGCGGGCCCGGGCCGGATCACCGGCCCGGCTGACCCCGTGCCGCAGCCACAGGCGCTCGTCGACGATCTCCACGATCTTCGGCTGTACCGTACGCGCGAACTGGGTCTTGTCCCCGTGCACCTTGGTCCAGGACAGCCGGGTGTCCCAGCGGGCGGTGGCCAGGTACAGGCCGTCCTGCGCGGTGCCGGCCGCCTGATCCTCGCTGATCAGCTCCACCGACGGCCGGGTCAGGGTCGGCGGCAGCGCCCGGGGGGCGATCCAGCGCAGCAGCGAGCGCAGGGTGCGGCCGACCAGACCGATCATGAGCAGGAGAGGGTACGGCACGTCCAGGCCGACCATCCGCAGGATGCCCCAGACCGGAGCCGCGACCACGGCGGCGAGCAATGCCGTCTTGAGCAGCCACCACCAGGTGGCATCGGCGCCGGACCGGTCGGGCAGCTCCGGCTCGGGTTCGGGCTCGTCGTACCCGAGCAGGTCATCCAGCGTCGTCATCGGACCGCCCCGGTCGGGGCCGGGCGCGCCAGTTCGGCGCGCAGTTGGCCGAGCGCGGACCGGGCCTGGTCGCGCATCGTGGCGTCGACGGTGTGGGTGGCGTACCGGGCCAGCCGGTACACGTCGGCCAGGGGGTACAGGACGGCCGCGCTGACCTGGTGCTCGGTGAGCAGCCGGCCGACCAGGTCGGTCGAGGTGTCCCCCGGCGCCCGCGGGGTACCAGCGGCGGCCGCGGCCTGTTCCAGGCGTACCCAGCAGGCGATCACCGCCCGGCGCGGATCCGCGTCGGAGTCGTCCAGCTCGGACAGGCCGGCATCGACGGCGGCGAGTACCTCCTCGCGGGCCGGGGCCGGCTTGGCCTCGGTGGGCTCGGGCAGCTTGCGTTCCCGGGTACGCAGCCCGTTGCGCAACAGCAGCCAGAGCACCAGGATCCCCACCGCCACCACCAGCGCCACGCACAACACCTGCGCGATGCCCATCATCCAGCCCGGTAGCTGTACCCCGGTCCGCTCGGCGTCGGCGGTCGGCGCATCACCGAGCGGGTTGACCGGGGCGACCGTACTGAGCGCGGTCGGTTCCATGGTCGGCAGGTTGGGCCTGGGTGGGTTGACCGGCCGGATCTGCGGGGTGGCCAGCGTGGCGGCCAGGGCCGCGCCGAGCAACAGCAGACCCACCGCCAGCAGCGGCAGGTAGCGTCGCAGGCTGGTCATCCGTGTCCCGTCCTCAGGCGAGCCCGGCGAGCTCCTTCGCCCGGGCGAGTACGTCGTCCAGCATCGTCGGGGTGAGCCGGCCGGTAAAGGTATTCTGCTGGCTGACGTGGTAACAGCCTAGGAGAGCGGGACCCACCCCGGCCACCCGGGCGAGGGCCCCGTGGCCGAAGGCCGGTCGCGGGGTGGGCGCCGGGTGTGCGTACACCCTGGGAAAGGCCGACCACCACGCGGCCCAGGCGAAACCGCCCAGGGCGACCACCACGCGCAGGGTCGGTCCGATCAGTTCGATCTCCCGGTGCAGCCACGGCGCGCAGGTGTCCCGCTCGGCCGGGGTGGGTTTGTTGTCCGGCGGCGCGCAGCGGACGGCGGCGAAGATCCGGGTGTCCCGCAGCTCCAGCCCGTCGTCGCGGGCCACGCTGGTCGGCTGGTTGGCCAGGCCCGCGCGGTACAGCGCGGCGAACAGCACGTCACCGGAACGGTCCCCGGTGAAGATCCGGCCGGTCCGGTTGCCGCCGTGCGCGGCCGGGGCGAGCCCGAGGATCGCCAGGCGTGCGCCGGGCGGCCCCATGCCGGGGACGGGCCGGCCCCAGTACTCCTGGTCGCGGAACGCGGCCCGGCGGGTGGCCGCGACCTCCTCGCGCCAGGCGACCAGCCGGGGGCAGGCCCGGCAGTCGCTGATCCGCCGGTCCAGCTCCCCGAGGTCGGGCGCCGTGGCGGCCCGCTGCGGGACGGGCTGCGTCCCCCCAGCCGACTCCGTCACCCCAGCCGGCTCCGGAGGAGTTCGAGGGTCCGGGCCCAGGCACTGGCCGACGCCTCCGGGTTGTAGACCTCGGGCCGGTCGTCGTTGAAGAACGCGTGGTGCGTGCTCGGGTAGTCGTAGATGGTCACCTCGCCGCCGGCGGCCTCGATGGCGCGCTTGGCCGCCTGTACCCCCTCGGCACCGGCGCCGCCGTCCTCCTCGTCACAGTGGATCACCGCGGCCTTGCCGGCGTAGTTGGACCACTCCGGGCGCATCCGCT
The DNA here is from genome assembly GCA_005885115.1 of Actinomycetota bacterium. Lineage (GTDB taxonomy): Bacteria > Actinomycetota > Actinomycetes > Mycobacteriales > Micromonosporaceae > AC-43. The sequence goes on from VAXX01000072.1 coordinate 5,609, forward strand.
CCCAGGGCAGGAACGGGTAGAAGCCGGCCGTGGCGACGATCTTGTCGGACAGGGTCGCCGACCACAGGGCCAGGCTGCCGCCGGCGCAGAAGCCGACGGTACCGATCCCGCCGCGTACGTCGTCCCGGGCGGCGAGGAACTCGGCGGCCCCGGCGATGTCCCGGGCCGCCTGGTCCATCGCCAGTCCCATGATCAGCTTGCCGGCCTCGTCCGGCTCGGTCGTCTGTACCCCGTGGTACAGGTCGGGGGCCAGCGCGACGAACCCGGCCTGGGCGAACCGGTCGGCGACGGCGCGGATGTGCGGTACCAGCCCCCAGTACTCCTGGATGACGATGACGCCCGGGCCGGGCCCGCCGTCCGGCACGGCCAGATATCCCTCGCTCGTTCCGCCGTTGCTCGGGTAATGCACGATCGTGCCCACGGGCCCGCCTCCCTGTCGTCAGTCGTCATTGGCTGGTGGCGTAGAGGATGCTTCGGCGTAGCCAATCATGTGGACATCGTTTGCGAAAGTGTGCTGCGCCGTGATGGAAATCCCCGGAAACAGGCCCAGGTAACCGGCGTTACCTCTTGACCGGCTCCAGACAGAGCACCGAGCCGGTCGAGCCGGAGCCCTCCTCCCACAGCGCCGACACCGCACCCGGGTACGCGCCGCAGATGTGCTTGTCCGTGGTGAAGTCGGCCCGGGTCTTGTTCTCGACGATCCCGGCGATCTTGTACGTGGCGCTCGCCGAGGTGCAGTCGACCACCTTGACGTTCTTGACCTGCTGGACGTCGGTGCTGTCCAGCTTGCTGGCGTTCAGGCAGTTGCCGACCTTGGCGTTGGCCGGGTCGCTCTTGATGCCGTCGATGATCGAGGTACCGGAGACCAGCAGGAACCCGGCACAGACCAGCAGGAGCAGGAGAAGCGCACCGGCGACGATACCGATGACCTTCCTGGTGCCGCTTTTCCTCGGCGCGGTCGGCGGCGGGGCCGGGGCGCCGTAGGGCTGGGCCGCGTAGGGCGGGGCCGGCGGGCCGCCGTACGGCTGGCCCGGTGGGGTGCCGTAGGGCTCGCCGGGTTGACCGCCCTGGCCGGGGTGGCCGCCGTAGGGCTGGCCGCCGTACGGCTGACCGGGGTTGACGGGATCCGTCACTGGATAATCCTTCCCGGGATCGACAAACGATCGGACCCTAGTCAGTTAAGACCGTCGGCGCCACCCTGGGCAGCGGCCGATAGGGCCGGACGTGCACGCCTTCGCTACCGTGTCCGGCGTGACAGATCTGCTCACCCGGCTCGGTGGCGCCCCCGGCCTGTACCGCGGGCGTGGCGACGGTCCGGAGGGCGGACCGTTCGTGGCCCGGATCGCGGTGGCCACCGTGCTGGGCTGGAGTTGCACGTGGCCTGCCTGGAGCTGCCCGGCGTGGTGCGATTCGTGGAAACCGGCGCCGGGACGTTCGCCGCGTACGACGGGCCGGTGCCGGCCCGGATCGTGGTGAGCCTGCCGGGCAACGGGCTGCTGCGCTATTCCTGGTGGTACGCGCGGGACGAGTCCGAGCCCTCGGAACAGTCCCGCGCGGAGGTCCGCCTCACCGGCTGAGGGCCGGCTCAGCTCAGGCTCCACGCGATTCCGTCGAGGATGTCGTGTTCGCTGGCGATCACCTCGGTGGCCCCGTCCCGTTCCAGGATCGTCGCCAGGATCAGCGCACCGGCGCCGATCACGTCGGCCCGGCCCGGGTGCATGGACGGGATGGTCAGCCGCTGCGCGGCGGTCATCCCGAGTAGCCGCTGGGCGATCGCCGTGACGTCCACTGTGGACACCCGGGCGTGGTGGATCCGCTCGGGCCGGTACGCCGGCAGGTCCAGGGCGATGGCCGCGACGGTCGTCACCGAGCCGGCGAGCCCGACGACGTACCCGGCCTTCCCCACCGTCGCGAGGGCCGCATCGACGGCGTACCCGATGTCCTCGCGCGCGGCGGCGATCTCGTCCGGCGTCGGCGGGTCGGAGTGCAGGTGCCGCTCGGTCATCCGGACACAGCCGATGTCCTTGCTCACGGCCGCTTCCACGCTCGTCGAGCCGACCACGAACTCGGTCGAGCCGCCGCCGATGTCCACCACCAGGTACCGGGCCGGCGGCAGGCCACGTACCGCGCCGGTGAACGAGAGCCGGGCCTCCTCGTCGCCGGTGACCACCTCCGGCGGGGTACCCAGGACTCCGGTCACCATCGCCTGGAACTCCGCCGCGTTGCGGGCGTCCCGGGTCGCCGACGTGGCCACCATCCGGACCCGGGTCGCGCCGAGGCGCCCGATCTGGTCGGCGTAGCCGGCCAGCGCGATCCGGGTACGCTCGATCGCCTCGGGAGCCAGCACACCGGTGCGGTCCACGCCCTGGCCCAGCCGGACGATCTCCATCTGCCGGGTCACGTCGGTCAACGGGCCGCCGTCGGCCGGCAGGTCCGCGACGAGCAGGCGGATCGAGTTGGTACCGCAGTCGATCGCCGCCACCCGGGTCACGTGGAATCTCCCAACCGCAGCAGCATCCGGGTGTTGCCCAGGGTGTTGGGCTTGACCCGTTCCAGGTCGAGGAACTCGGCGACACCCTCGTCGTACGAGCGCAGGAGTTCCTCGTACACCCGGGACGGCACCGGGGCGCCGTCGATCGGGACGAACCCGAAGGAGGCGAAGAACCCGGTCTCGAAGGTCAGGCAGAACACCTTGGCCACGCCCAACTCCCGGGCGTGGGACAGCAGCGCCTCGACGATCCGGGCGCCGATCTTGCGACCCCGGTACGCCGGATCGACCGCCACCGTGCGTACCTCGGCCAGGTCCTCCCACATCACGTGCAGCGCGCCGCACCCGGCCACGGTGTCGCCGTCGAGCGCGACCCAGAAGTCCTGGACGTCTTCGTAGAGCGCGACGGTCGCCTTGGACAGCAACCGCCGTTCGGTGGCGTACAGGTCGATCAGGCGCCGGATGCCGCGGACGTCCCCGGTGCGGGCCCGGCGGATGGTGACCTCCATGAGGTCCCAGGGTAGGACGATAGCCTTACTCGCCGCCGCCGCGGTGGCGGTCACCGGCACCCTCGGGTGCGGCTTCATCTCGGCCGCCAGCAACCTGGCCGGCAACCTCTCCACCATCAGCGACCTCGCCGACAAGATCACCAAGTCGGAGCAGGCCACCTTCCAGGCGACGTACCGGCTGCAGGACGGCACCTCGGTCACGGTCGCGCAGAAGCCGCCGAGCGCGACGACGGCCAGCGACAAGAGCCGGTACATCAGCACCGCCGACGCGTTCTACCTCTGTGACAGGTCGACTGGCGACTGGGTCTGCCAGAGGAGCCCGAACAGCGGTGGCGGCGACGCCAACAGCGCCGCGGTGGCCGCCGGGGTCGGCGGCAACGGGTTCATCTCCGCGCCGCTGGCCGTCGCGGTACTGACCGCGTCAGTGGTGGTACCCAACGCCCACGTGGACAAGAGCACCCAGACCATCGCGGGCCAGAACTCCACCTGCGCCAAGGTGTCCAACCTGGCGCAGGCCCAGCAGGGCAACGAAACCAGCAAGGTCACCGACTTCACGGTCTGCGTCACCGACTCGGGGGTACTGGCGCGGTTCGCGGGTACGACGACGGACGGCACCAAGGCGAACATCGAGCTGACCGGATACTCGGGGTCGGTCGACGACGGGCTGCTCCAGCCGCCGGCCGGCGCGAAGATCACCGATGTCGGGCAGCTCGACGTGCCTAGTCCGGCGGCGACGTAACCGCGACGCAGGGGCCGTCGGTCCACCAGGGCTCAGCCCGTTCGCGCACCTCGTCGCCGAACGGGTTGATGCCGGGACCGGCGGCCAAGGCGTGTCCCAGGTGGACGTGCAGGCACTTGACCCGGCCGGGCATCCCGCCGGCGGATACCCCGGCGATCTCGGGTACCTCGCCGATCCGGGTACGCCGGGCGAGGTAGTCCTCGTGGGCGGCCCGGTACCGGGCGGCCAGCTCCGGATCCCCGGCGAGGCGGGCGTTCATCTCGCGCATCAGACCGGCCGACTCCAGCCGGCTACAGGCGGCCACGGCGCGGGGGCAGGTCAGGTAGTACAGGGTCGGGAACGGGGTACCGTCGGCGAGCCGGGGCGAGGTCTGCACCACGTCGGGCAGGCCGCACGGGCACCGGTGCGCCACGGCGCGGGTACCCCTGGGTGGGCGGCCGATCTGAACCTCCACTGTGGACAGATCGGCAGGGTCGATCACGGACCGGTCCCGGGCTTGTCCGCCGCCTGTACGCTCGACCACAGCTTCCCGTACCACGGTCCGGTGTTCTTCGCCTTGCCCGCGTTGGGATCCGCGCCCGGGTTCTGGGCGGCCGCCTGCGGATCGGTGATGACGTAGGCCCGGTCCCCCGGCAGCACCATCTGCAGCCGGCGGTGCGCCATCGCGATGATGTAGTCGTCGTCGTGCCACTTGGCCACCTGGGTCTGCTTCTCC
>VAXX01000073.1 GCA_005885115.1 Actinomycetota bacterium
ATCGCCGGACTGCTCAGCGACGCCAAGCAGCGCGGCAACCTGCTGGAACTGGCCGACCGGGTGTGGGACCACCTGGTCGAGCGGCAGCACCGGCACGGCGCCGCCACCGCCCTGTGGGACCACGCGGTCGGGGCCTTCCCCGAAATGGACTCGCGCCGGCAGGAGCAGCCGTCCTGGTACTACACCGAACGGGTGGTACAGGCGCTGGTCGTGGCGGCCAACGTGATCGACCGGCCGCCGCTGCGCAGTGACCGGATGACCGCCATCGCGCAGGAGCTGTTGAGCGAGGCCGAGCACCTGTTCGACCGGGAGCTCATGCGTGGCAGCGCGGCCGGTGGTCCGGTGCTGGAGGAGACGGTCCGGCAGATCCGGGCGACCCTCCGGCGTACCCGCGAGGTGCTGCCGGACCGGCCGGGCACCGCGGCGGTGCTGGCCAGCGACGTACTTCGCCGGCTGGACGAGCTGTCCGCCGGCCGTCAGAACGCCATCGAGGTGGGGTGAGTCGTGCTCGTCTTCGTGGCCTCCGACAAGGGTGGTACGGGCCGCTCCGTCACGAGCAGCAACCTGGTCTACCGCAGCGCCCTGCAGGGCGCTGCCGCGTGCTACCTCGACTTCGACTTCGGTTCGCCGACGGCCGGCGCGATATTCAATCTCACCGATGTCTCGAACGGCACCCGCAACGGTGGGCTGCACTCGTACCTGGAGGGGCGCTTCCCGGCCCCGGAGCGGCTGGACGTCTGGGCCACCTCCGACCGGGCCGGCCTGCGCAACCGGCCGCCCGGCGCCGGTCAGCTCGTCCTGCTCCCCGGTGACCACGGCGGCTCGGAGTTCCAGACCAGCCCGGAGATCGCCCGGCTGTGCGGGGAGCTGTTCCTCCAACTCGCCGAGCAGTTCGACCTCATCGTCGTGGACCTGAGCGCCGGCCGGTCGTACGCGGTCGACATGGCCCTGGCCGCGACCGCCATGCCGTACGTACGGGACATCAAGTCCCGCTGGCTGGTCTTCCACCGGTGGACCCGCCAGCACGTACTCGCGGCGGCCAGCCTGGTGTACGACCAGGACGGCATCCTGGACACCGGCAAGCGGCACAAGCACGATCCCGAGGAACTGGCCGGGTCGCTGCGGTTCGTGCGTACCGCCGTCATCGACCCGGGCTCGGAGGAGCTGAGCGGGCTGCGCCCGGCGCAGATCGCGTTCCTCCGGGAGTGCGACCGCGACCTGGTGGACCACGCGAGCCGGCTGAACATCGGGCGTACCCGGGTGCTCGGCTCGATACCGCTGGATCCGCTGCTGCAATGGCGCGAGCAACTCATCTCCGACAACGACGTCTACAACCGGCGGATCGCGAACGCGGCGACGGTCGCCGCGTTCGAGAAGCTCGCCGTGGACCTGATCGATGACGCCACGTGGGGGGTTGTGTAATGATCCCCAACGTGGTCTTCGAGGAGGCGGACGCGCAGCGCAGCGTGGAGTCCGTACCGTTGTCCCATCTGTCGATCGAGCTTGGTCACTTCTACGCCGAGGACTTCGGCCCGGGAAACGACCAGCTCCAGCGGCACTTCGACCGGGTGGCGCCGTGGGCCGCGCAGGCCCGCACGGCGCTCCAGGCGCAGCTCCCGTTCGGCAGCAGGGCGCGGGTCAGCACCTGCTTCCTCATCGACGACTACTTCAACCGGTTCGGTGAGCCGGGCGAGGTGATCGACGTACTGACCCGGACCGCCGGGCAGCACGGGCTGACCATCGACTACATCGCCCGGGAAGCGGCGTGCGCACAGGCCGACGGGGTGCCGCTGGCGAAGCTGGTGGAGGGCCGGCTGGTCGCCGACCCGCCGCCCAACACGACCGGCGGCCGGCCACCGGCGACCGAGTCCGGTTGGCTGTGCAACGGCGAACGTACCCCGGGTCAGGGCAGCACACCGGCGATGAAGGCGCCCGCGACCTGGCGGCCGCCGGCCGAGAACGGCGCCAACCTGCACTCCATCTTCGTCGACGTCCAACTGTGGTCGGGCACCGACACCGACCGGATCTGGTCCTGCTCGTTCCTCGCCTCGGTGTGGCAGTTGATCCGCCTCGGGCTGCTGCGGCACCAGGGTGAGGTGGCGGTGCGGCCGTACCGGCTGGACGGGCCGGTACCCGGGGACTGGGACGAGCTGCCGGCCATCATGCAGATCAACCCGAAGGCCGCGCCGTTCAGCGCGTACCGCACGATGTCCGTACTCCAGCCGCGGTTCCTGAGCGTGGAGCTGGCGGTCCGGACGATCCTGTCCCAGGTGTCGATCGACCTCGGGGTGATGGAGCAGGTCGCCAAGCGCAGCCGCAACGAGGGCATCGACCTGCCGGACGAGCTGATCAACCGGATCGGCTACGTCTTCATGAACAGCTGATCGGGGTCGTTCGGTGCCACGGCCTGGAGCAGGGCGATCGTACCGATGGCCAGTTGGTCGCGGATCCAGTTGACCGAGGCGTTCCACTGCCGGGTGAAGCCCGGCCGCTTCTCGATGTCCTCCCAGACCGGGAGCACCCCGTCGGATACCCGCGCGCCGGGCATCCACAGGTGCAGCAGGTGCTCGATCGCCGGGCGGAGCCGGGCGATCTTGTCGACCACCGGGCGGGGACTGGTCTGGGTCAGCTCCAGCAGGGCACTGAGCGTGGTCAGTAGCCAGTCGTGCAGCGCCAGGTCCTCGCACAGCCCGATCGCGTCGGGTACGTCGCCCGGCCCGACCGTCAACGCGAGCGTCCGCAAGGTATCCGTCTGGACGGTGAAGGTCCCCTCGGCCCGGGTCGGCGCCCCCTCGACCGCGGTGACCACCCAGCGCAGGCAGGTCCGTTGGGCCCGGAACGGCGGGCGCCGGTCGAGTTGGCTGGCCTGCTGGACGGTGTCCATCGCCCGGGTGCTGATCGCGCCGAGGTTGAGACTGTTCTGCCAGGCGCGTCCGGTGATGAACCCGCGACCGATGTCGGTCCAGTCCGGCTTGCCGACCGCCTCCAGGTGACCCGGTTGGGACAGGTAGTGCGACCACGGCAGGCGCCGGTTCTCCCGGCCGGTGGTGATTCTCGTGTGCGCCGAACCCTGCAGGATCCGGCCACCGGTGATGATCGCCCGGGACACCACGGTGCCGGCGCCGCGTACCTGCTTCCCGGTGTCGCTGGGCAGTCGGCAGTCCACGCCGGTGAGCAGGTCGGGGGAGACCGCGTACGGGGTCGGTCGCTGGGAACGCAGCACCCGCTCGCCCTCGCGCAGGTTGAGGATCCGGGCGCACTGGTCCGGGCGCAGCGCCGTCGCATGCTGGAGAAGTCCGGTGTGAACTTCGCCTACAGTCAGCATGGAACCTCCGCTTCGGCCGACTTGTCGATTTCACCGCATGATGGTCGGGTGATGCAACTAGCCGTGGCGCCTCCGCCCTTGGCGATTCCACGCAGGGCACACGAACGACTTCTGCCCGTAGTCTCTACTAGTGACCTCCATCGAAGTCCTCGTGATCGGGGCCGGCGTGTCCGGGCTGACCACCGCGATCCTGTTGGCGGAGAGCGGGCTGCGGGTGGCGGTACGGACGCGGGAGCTGCCACGGGATACCCACTCCAGCGCGGCCGGAGCGATCTGGGGGCCGTTTCTGGCGACCCATCAACACCTCTCGAAGTGGAGCCTGGAGACCCTGGCTGCCCTGCGGGTACTCGCGGGCGATCCGGACACCGGCGTGAAGCTGCTCGACGGTCTGGAAGCGGCCCGGGGCACCGAGCCCGTGAGCGGCCCCGAACCGCCGGAGTGGATAACCCAGCTCGACGGTACGCCCTGCCCGCCAGGCCAGTTGCCGAAGGGCTTCGCGTACGGGTGGCGGTTCATCGCACCGGTCGCCAACATGCCGGCGTACCTGGACTACCTGACCGGGCGGCTGGCGAAGGCGGGTGCTGACCTGACCCTCGGTACGGTCACCTCGCTCGCCGACGCCGTACGGGAGGCACCGGTGGTGGTCAACTGCACCGGCCTGGGCGCGCGCGAGTTGGCCGGCGACGACGAGGTGGTACCGGTACGGGGTCAGTTGGTGATCGTGGAGAACCCGGGCATCGACCGGTTCTTCGGCGAACACGCCAGTGACTTCGGCGAACCGACGTACTTCCTGCCGCACGGTGACCACGTGGTGCTGGGCGGCACGGCCGAGCACGGGCGCGCCGACGTCGGCCACGACCACCGGGCGGCCGGCGCGATCGTGGACCGGTGCGCGGCCGTGGAACCGGCGCTGCGCCATGCCCGGGTGCTCAGTCACCGCGTCGGTATCCGGCCCAGCCGGTCGAGCGTACGGGTGGAGCACGTACCCGTGCACGGGCGCAGTGTCATCCACAACTACGGCCACGGCGGCAGCGGCTTCAGCCTCTCCTGGGGCTGCGCCCGCGAGGTGGTGCGGATGGTCCACGCGGTCGCCTGATCCACCTCGCATGGAACTCATCGCACAATCCCGGCTGGCTTCCCATTGCTACCGTGGAGGTGCGATCCGTCGCATACCCCTCGGAGTTGCTGTTGACGACAGTCTATGTGTCTGCCACCTTCGCCGATCTGGCCGCGTGCCGCGAGGCCGTGCACGTGGCCGCCCGACGTCTGGAAATAGAGGACGTCGCGATGGAGGCGTATGTGGCGCACACCCAACAGCCACTGGAGCGGTGTCTTCAGGACGTGGCGCGCTGCGAGGTGTACATCGGCCTGTTCGCCTGGCGGTACGGGTTCGTGCCGGCCGGGCACGACCGGTCGATCACCGAGCTTGAGTACCGGGAGGCACTGGCCCGCGGCAAGCCGTGCTTCATCTTCCTGCTGCACGAGGACGCGCCGTGGCCGCGGGCCCTCGTCGACCGCGGCGAGGCCGGCGAGCAGATCGAGGCGCTGCGCGCGGAGCTGGCCGAACGGCATATGTGCGCCTTCTTCCGGGGCCCGGACGACCTGTCCGCGAAGGTGACCGCGGCGCTGGCCAACTACCTCAACGGTCGCCGGCTGCCGCCGGCGCTGGGCGAACCGCCCGTGGCCGGCGGCGGGGTCCTCACCGACGAGACCCGGCAGGCGTACTACGACCGGCTGCGCCAGTGTTACGGCGGCGTGGAGTTGGACGCGCTGACCCCCGCGCCGGCCGCCGACTACCTGCGGATCGGGCTCACCGCGGTGTTCGTCGAGCCGACCGCACGTGAGGACGCGCGACCCGAGCTGCCCCGCGACGGGCTGCGGCACACCGACGGTTCACTCCCGGCGGTGCCCGTCACCGACAGCCTGACCACCATCGACCTGGCCCAGCTGCACGCCTCGTACCAGGCCAAGCCGTCCTCGCAGCTGCTCGACCTACTCACCGACCCGACCCATCGGACCATCGTGCTGCTCGGCGACCCGGGCGCGGGCAAGTCCGCGGTGACCCGCTACCTCGCGCTGTCCCTGGCCGGCGGGACCGAGGAGCCCCGGCTGGAGCCGCTGGCCGGCTACCTGCCGCTGCTGATCGAGCTGCGGTCCTACATCGGCCTGGTCAACGACGGGCGGTGTGACAGCTTCCTGGACTACCTGGGCCACCGGGCGCGTACCGACGGTCTGGGCATCCCCAAGACCGAACTGGAGCACTACCTGCGCTCCGGCGGGCCGGCCCTGGTGCTTTTCGACGGCCTGGACGAGGTGTTCGAACCACACCGGCGGGAGGACGTGACCAACCGGATCGCCGCGTTCGCGGCGGAGTTCCCGGCGGTACGGGTGCTGGTGACCGCGCGGGTCATCGGGTACAGCCGGCGGGCGCTGACCGACGCCGGGTTCGACCACTTCACCCTGGAGGACTTCGACGAGGCGCAGATCGCCGGGTTTCTCCGGCACTGGTACGAGCTGGCGCTGCCCGA
>VAXX01000580.1:0-1496 GCA_005885115.1 Actinomycetota bacterium
ATCACGATGCGCGGGGAGTCCGCGGGGTTGAGCCAGCGCAGCACCGCGAGCAGGTCGGACTGGGCCAGCGCGAGGCAGCCGGCCGTCGGACCGTTGACGGCGACGTGCAGGAAGATGCCGCTGCCGCGGGCCGGATTCGCCGGTACCACCGGAATGTTGTAGTTGATCACCGCGAAGTAGTTGTACTGCGGGCTGACCTGCCACAACGCCTCGCTGGCACCGCCCGGGTCGCCGCCGTGGACGAAGCTGTTGTACCCCGGCGAGCTGGGGTTCTCGTTCCACCAGTCGTTGGCGACGAGCTGGTGGTAGGCGTACCGGACGCCGGGGTTGCCGGCGATGCCGTACATGGTCGCGCCGATGGCGTACATGCCGGTCGGCGTGGTCAGGTCACCCTCGACCTTGTGGTCGTTGAAACCCTTGCCGCCCAGGCGCATCGGCATCGGCGGCAGCGCCGGCCGCCAGTACCCGTTGACCTTCTGGAACGTCTCCAGCGTCCCGGTGGTGACCCCGTACCCGCTCGCGTACGCGACGATCACCTGGGTCGTACCGGCGGGCAGGGTGTGCAGGTGGGACGCCAGGGTGCCCGGTACCGGCTGGACGGTCCGGGTCGGTCGCGGTACGCCGCTGGGCCAGCTCAGCACCGGTGGCTTCGAGCGCGACGGCACCGGGGACGGGTTGTCCGACGGCGACACCGACGGACTGGGCACCGGGTCGTGCCCCGGGGCGGCGGGAGCCGGAGCGGCCGGCGCCGCCGGCATCGGAGCCGGCTGGACCAGGACCGCGGGGCCGGACGCCGCGACCCACCGCGCTCCGCCGATCGCGTCGCCGGCCAGCGCCAGCGCGAGGACCCCGAACGCGACTCCGAGCACAGAGATCCGCGGCACGCTCACGGACGGCGACACTACCAGTACAAAGGCTTATCGTTGCTCCGGTGACACGCGTACGGGTGACTGTGCTGGCGGTACTCGCCATCGGGTTGTCCGGGTGCCACGCGCCGGCCGCCAGCGCCCCGGTCACCGCGCCCAGCCCGAGCCTCCCCCCGGCCCCGCCGCCGCAGTCACCGTCGCCGAGCCCAAGCCCGAGCCCGAGCCCGACCGCGGCACCCGCGTTCGCGGGCACCGTGACCCCGGCGACCGCCGCGGACGTGCCGCACACCTGGCATCCCGGCTGCCCGGTCGGGCCCGACCACCTGAGCGTGCTTCGGATGAGCTTCTGGGGCTTCGACAACCGGCCGCACACCGGCACGATGGTGGTCAACAGCCTGGTGACGCACGATGTCGTGACGGTCTTCGCGACCCTCTACCGGGAACGCTTCCCGATCCGGCGGATGCGGCCCGAGGACGCGTACGGCGGCAGCGACCCCGACTCGATGGCCGACGACAACACGTCCGGCTTCAACTGCCGGTACGCGGTGGCGAGCGGCCCGCCGCACTGGTCGGTGCACGCGTACGGGGAGGAGATCGACGTCAACACGGTGGAGAGACCGTACCTGTTCG
>VAXX01000580.1:1505-3424 GCA_005885115.1 Actinomycetota bacterium
TCCGGGGCGGCCTGCTCGTGAAGGCGTTCGCGGCGGTCGGCTGGACCTGGGGCGGCACCGCCTTCTCCTCCCCCGACTACCAGCACTTCAGCAGGACCGGCGGCTAGCTCGGTACGGTGTGCGGATGCTGCCCGGGGCGAGGTCGGTGGTCGGGGTCCTGACGGTGTTGACCGCGTGGGTACCGGCGCAGGAGCCGTCACCGGTCGACCTCGTACCGGTGCTGACCTCCACCCCGTTCGCCGCCCCGCCCGGCACCCGGGTCACCCACAGTGTCACGGTGTCCGGCACCGGTACCGGCACGGTCCGCGGCGTCCGGATGACGTTCACCACGACCGTCGGCCTCGACGGCGTCACGGCCACCCCGAACCGGGGCACGTGCCCGGTCGCGACCGCGCAGACGGTGGTGTGCGAGCTGGGCGACGTGGACTTCCCGGCCGAGGGCGTGACGGTGACGGTCACCGGGACGGTCCGTGCGGATACGCCGCCGGGCACCCTCGTCCAGAACCTGGTCACCCTCACCCCGGCCGAGCCCGACGCCGATCCGGGCGACGACACGGTCAGCAACGCCTACCTGGTGGCCGGGGCCAGCGCGGCGGCGCCCCGACTGTCGCCATCGGCGACCGGCAGGCCGGCGCCGCGACCGGCCACGCGGATGCCGGCGGCCGCGGCGGCGGGTCTGGCCGGCGCGGCGGCCGTGCTGGTGGTGGCCGCGATCCTGCTGTGGCGGCGCCGGCGCCGCTGACCATGTGACGAACCGGCCGCCGGGAGCGATAGACCAACCAACAACCCCCGGAGGTACGGAGCGGATGAGCCGTCGCAGCTGGTACTCGGGTGTCGTCCTGTCGCTGGTCGTCGCGGCCGCCGTGGTGCTGACCAGCGGCCCGTCCGCGCAGGCCGGCCCGGGCGTACCCCTGCCGACGCTCACCCCGTTGCCGACGTTGTCGCTGCCGCCGCTGCCCACGCCGCCGCTGCCGACCCCGCCGCTGCCCACCCTGACCCTGCCGCCGTCGGCCCCGCCGGGGACGAAACCGACCACGAACCCGCCGGGACCCCCGCCCACCACGGCGCCGGTACCGCCGGCCGGTGGCGCGTCCGCACCGCACGGGCCCGCGGCCGGTACCCCGGACGGCGGCACGATGCCCAGCCCCGATGAGGTCGCGCGAGTGATCGCGGACAACCCCGGCGCCGACCTGTACCCGCAGCCGGCCGTACCGCCGGCGATCACTCCCGGCGCCCAGCTCATCGCCCGGCTCGACGACGTGGAACACCGCATCGAGTACCTGCACAACGTGCTCACCCGTACCACCGCCGACCTTGCCGTCGCGCAGCGCGCGCTGGGCCCGCTGCCGCAACTGCTCACCGCGCTCACCGCGCCCGCGAGCCCCGCACCGGCTACCACACCAGCCAGCGACACCCCCGCCGGCCGGGTCGCGGCCCTGTCCGGCGCGATCGCCTCCGGCCAGGCCGAGCTCGCCCGCCAGCAGACCGTGTCCCAGCTCCTGCAGCAGCAGATCACCAGCCGGATGCTCGCGGCGCCGGTGGCCGTGCCGGCAACGCCATCGGGCTGGACCGGCGGGAAGCTGCTGCGGCCGGTGGCCGGCCCGATCACCAGCCGGTTCGGCAACCGCCTCGACCCCTACTACCACGTGTGGCAACTGCACCCGGGCATCGACATCGCCGCCGCGCCCGGCACCCCGATCTACGCCGCGGCCGCCGGGCGGGTCACCCGGGCCGGCTGGTACGGCGGCTACGGCAACTACACCTGTATCGAGCACGGTCAGTTCGACGGGCAGCGGCTGTCCACCTGCTACGGGCACCAGTCGACGCTGCTCGCCACGCCCGGCCAGCAGGTCGCCGCCGGTCAGGTCCTCGGGCTCGTCGGCTCGACGGGCGCCTCCACCGGACCGCACCTGCACTTC
>VAXX01000581.1 GCA_005885115.1 Actinomycetota bacterium
TCCTAGCGCTGGGAGATCGCTTCCTAGAATCCCCGGGAGCCCATCTGACGGAAGATCACGCGGCCTGGGCCGTCCGGCCCCGGTCGGCTATCGCCTCAATCCGCACCGCCGTCCCGTACGCGCAGATCTCCGCCCAGCTCGAGCTGACCTCGCGGTTGTCGAACCGCATGCCGACCACCGCGTTGGCGCCCTGGGCGCGGGCGGCGGCGATCATCTCGGCGATCGCCTCGTCCCGCCAGTGCGCCAGGTGCCGGGAGATCTGTTTCGGGGCCAAGCCGCCCCGCAGCGCGCTGACGCCTTCGTTGTAGGGGTTGTGGGTACGTGCGGTGACGCCGAAGACCTGACCGACGACCGCGACGACCCGGTACCCGGGCACGCTCTCCGTCGTCACGACCAGCATTCCTTCAGTTACCCACGGGTCACCGTGATCAAACTAGTGTTTGCGGGATATCGCGTCGTTTCGACCCCATCGGCCCGGAATGCCCCGCAGTGCCAGGTGACCGATCTCGTCCGGTACCGCCGGATCGACCGCGAGCCCGTCCGGCCCCGGCTCCAGCCCGAGCATCACCCGCAGGAGCAGCAGCGGCGTACCGGCGGCCCAGGCCTGCGGCGAGCACGCCGTCGGGTACGCCACCGGGAGCGCGGTCGACTTGCGGTCGTACCCGACGAACACCTCGGGTAGCCGGTAGTCGAAGTGCCGGGCCGCCTCCAGGATCGCCACCGACAGCCGCCCCGCCTCGACCCGCCGCCCGTACCGGGCCAGCCCGGCCGCGATCAGCGCGGTGTCGTGCGGCCACACCGTCCCGTTGTGGTACTCCAGCGGGTTGTACGCGGCCTGCCCGGCGGCCATCGTCCGGACCCCCCAGCCGGAGAACAGCCAGGGCCCGAGCAGGTGCCCGACGACCTGGTCGACGTGCTCCTCGGGCACGATCCCGCTCCACAGCAGGTGTCCGATGTTGGAGGTCAGCGTCGGGATGGCCTGCTTCTCCCCGTCCAACGCCAGCGCGTAGAAGCCCTGCTCGGGCAGCCAGAAGTCGGACAGGAAGCGCTCCTGGAGCGCGGCGGCGTCGCGCTCCAGCCGGTCGGCCAGCAGCCCGTCGCCCCAGATCTCCCGGGCCAGCCGGGCGGTGCGGATCCGCGCGTCGTACGCGTACCCCTGGATCTCGCAGGTGGCCCGGGGCAGCGAGGTCAGCCGCCCGTCCGGCCAGACGATCGAGTTCCAGGAGTCCTTCCAGCACTGGTTGGCCAGGCCCGACTCGGGGTTGCGGGTCTGGTAGTCCAGGTACCCGTCGTGGTTGGTGTCGCCGTACTCCTCGATCCAGCGCAACGCCGCCCGGGCCGGCTGCTCCAGCTCGCGTACGGTGTCCACGTCGCCGGTCCACCGCTCGTACTCGTCCAGCACGATCAGGAACAGCGGCGTCGAGTCGCAGGACCCGTAGTACGGCGACTGTGGCCGCAGCCCGAAGTGGGTCAGCTCGCCGTGCCGCAGCTCGTGCAGGATCTTGCCGGGTTCCGCGTCCCGGAAGCGGGGCGAAGGGCAGCGCCTGGTAGCTGGCGATCAGGCTGTCCCGGCCGAACAGCGCCATGAACCAGGGCAGGCCGGCGGCCGGCAGCGAGGCCCCGGACACCGACTCCGGGTAGAAGCGCAGCGCCGCGAGATCGACCAGACTGCGGTGGTACGTGCGGCGCAGGTCGTCGGAGTCGGTCTCCAACCGGGGCGCGGCCTCCAGCCACTCCTCCAGGCTGGTCTCCATGTTGGGCTGGTGCGACCGCCGCGGTACCGGCCGGTGGGTGTTGGTGGCCAGGGAGATCTCGACCTCGCTCTGCCAGGTCTGGTTCGGCGCGAGGCTCACCCGGAAGGTCAGCGACTCGTCGGTGAAGAAGGCGCCCGGCGCCCGGATACAGGTCTCCCGGTAGAAGTCGGCGTGCCGGTACATCAGCGTCACCCGGTCGGCGTCCACCCGCCGCGCGAACTCGCCCACCTTCGCCAGCTTGTCCTTTACCTCGAAGATGTCGGCGAAGTCGGCCCCGAACAGCAGCGACAACTCCATCTGTACCGGCCGGGTGCCGTGGTTGGTCATCTCCAACTGCTCCTGCATGCCGTCCCCGACATGCCGGTGCCGGACCAGTGACAGCGTGGGGTTGCGGTAGATCGTGCCGGTGGGCTCGATCAGGAAGAAGACCGCCTCGTCGTAGTCGAGCGTGTCCGCGGACAGCACGTCCAGCTCCCGGCCGTTGAGCCGGATCTGCCAGCGGGACAGGTGGCGCATGTCGCGGTAGAACAGGCCGCTCATCTCGTCGTGTCGCAGCCCGATGTCGCCGCGGGTGTCGCTCACGACGAACGTGCTGCCCTCGAGGATGTTGATACGACGCGGTTGCACTGGGGCACTCCTAGCCGGTCGACGCCGTCACTGCCTGCTTCCACGTTAGGCCCTGCCCGACGTTCGTTTGGTCATACGGTGGGTACTGATGCGGTGAACAGGCGAGTCCTGTCGACAACCGCGAAACGAGGGCCGAACGGTGACCGCGACAGCTCAGGAGCCTCCTCATCCAGCCCGGCCGAAACTGCGCATCGCGATGGTGGCACCACCCTGGTACGAGCTGCCACCCAGCGGGTACGGGGGACTTGAGGTGATCGTGTCGGCGCTGGTCGACGGGCTCGTCGACCTCGGGCACGAGGTCACCCTGTTCGGCGCCGGTACCCGTACCCGCACCCGGGCCCGGTTCGTCTCCACCGACCCGCAGCTCCAGTACCCGCGCCTGGGCGAGCTGATGCCCGCCGTCCTGCACACCGCCCGGGTCAACCGGCTGCTCGCGGCCGGGGACTTCGACGTCGTCCACGACCACACGACCGACGGTCCGATGACCGCGCCGGTCCGCCGGACGCCGACGGTCGTGACCGTGCACGGGCCGGTGGACGGCGAGTTCGGCGACTACTTCGAGGCCCTCGGCGACACGGTACGGCTGGTCGCGATCTCGAAGGCGCAGCGCGAGCTGCGCCCGCGGCTGGCCTGGGCCGGCACCGTACACAACGCCCTGCCTGACGCCGCCCTCGACGGCCCGCCGGATACCTCGGAAACAG
>VAXX01000582.1 GCA_005885115.1 Actinomycetota bacterium
CACCGCCGTCACCGTACGTACCCGGTCGGCGTGCCGTCCCGCCAGATGCCAGGCCACGATCGCGCCCCAGTCGTGCCCGACCACGTGCGCCGTACCGATCCCGAGCGCGTCGAGCACCGCCAGCGCGTCGGCCACCAGCTCACCGATCCGGTACGCGGACACCTCGGTCGGCCGGGCCCCGGGTGAGTACCCCCGCTGGTCCGGCGCGACCGTCCGGTACCCGTACGCGTGCAGCAGCGGCGTGACGAGGTCCCACTCCCCGGCGTGCTGCGGGAACCCGTGCAGCAGCAGGACCGGAGCCCCGGTGTCCGGCCCTCCGAGGTGTACGTCGAAGGCCAGGTCCCGCACGGTGATCCGCATATCGACAACCCTAGTGCCGTGTTACCGTCGAGCAACAACAACACGAACAGGGGAGCGCGCGGCGCTGAGAGTGCGGCGATGATGCCGCAGACCCTCCAACCTGATCTGGGTAATGCCAGCGCAGGGAGTTCGGGAGCTCCAGCCGCGCCATGTCGATACCCGGCATGGCGTGCGTCTTCTCCTGGTACCCACCGGGAGGACAGGATCATGGACAGCAACCGCTGGCGGACCGTCGATATCGTCGTGGCCGCCGTGATCGCCGTCGCCTTCGGCGTCATCTTCTTCGCCTGGAACAACGTCTGGGAAGTCTCCAGCGCGTTCAACGGTTTCCCGCCGCTGCGCGCGCTGCTCAACGGCGTGTGGCTGGTACCGGCCGTGCTCGGGCCGCTGGTGGTCCGCAAGCCCGGCGCGGGCCTGTTCACCGAGACGGTCGCGGCGGTCATCTCGGCGGTGCTCGGTTCGCCGTGGGGCCTGATCACCGTCCTGTACGGCCTGTTCCAGGGCGTGGCCGGCGAAGCGGCGTTCGCCGCCACGTTCTACCGGTCCAGCCGCCTGCCGGTCGCGCTGGCCGGCGGCGCCCTCGCCGGTGCCGCGCTGATCCGGTCGGTACTCGCGGGGCTGGACACCACGATGGTGCTCGTTGAACACCGGGTCGCCGAGGCGCTGCCGTTGGTCGACCGGGTGGTCGTCCTCGAACCCGGCGCCGGGGTGGCCGTCGACGGCCCGCCGTCGACGGTCTTCGCCCGGTACGGCGACGCGCTGGCCCGCGACGGCGTATGGGTACCCGGTCATCCGGTCCCGCCCCGCCCGGCCGCCGGCCCACCGGGTGAGGTGCTCGTCACCGCCGACCGCGCCGCCCACACCGACCGGCTCGCCCCCACCGACCTGACCGTACGGGCCGGGGAGACCCTTGCGGTACAAGGCGAGAACGGCACCGGGAAGACCACGCTGGCCCTCGCGCTCGGCGGGCTCATCCGCCCGACGTCGGGCTCCGTCACGACGCCCGACGGTCCGCCGTACCGGTGGCGGGCCGCGACCCTGGCCCGCCGGATCGGCTCGGTGTTCCAGAACCCCGAGCACCAGTTCGTCACCGCCCGGGTCGCCGACGAGCTGGCCCTCGGACCGCGCCGGGCGGGCATGCGCTCCGAGTCCGTACTGTCCACTGTGGACGATCTGCTGGTCCGGCTGCGCCTGGACCGGTTGGCGCTGGCCAACCCGTACACCCTGTCCGGTGGTGAACAGCGACGGCTGTCCGTGGCGACGGCGCTGGCCACCGCGCCCCGTCTACTGATTCTCGACGAGCCGACGTTCGGCCAGGACCGGCGCACCTGGACCGAACTGGTCGACCTGCTCGCGAAGCTGCGCGACGACGGCTGCGGGATCGTCACCGTCACCCATGACACCGACTTCGTCGCCGCGCTCGCCGACCGGAGCGTGACCCTGTGCTAGCCCGGCGGAACCCGGTCGCGAAGCTGGCCGCCGCGCTCGTACCCACCCTCGCTCTGCTGTCCACCCTCGACCCGCTGACGCCGGCGCTGTTCCTCGCGGTCGAACTGGCCCTGGTACCCCTGTTCGGGATGTCGCTGCCGCGCCTGGCGCGGCGCGGCTGGCCGCTGCTGGTGACCGCCGCCGGCGTCGCGTCAGCGCAGTTGCTGTTCACCACCGGCGGGCTGGCCGCCGCCCTCGGGATCGCGCTGCGGATCCCGGCCGTCGCCCTGCCCGGGATCGTCGTGTTCGCCACGACCGACCCGACCGACCTCGCCGACGCGCTGGTCCAGAACGTACGCCTGCCGGCCCGCTTCGCGATCGGTGCGCTGGCCGCGTTCCGGCTGGTACCGCTGCTGGGCGAGGAGTGGCGGGTGCTCGCCCTGGCCCGGCGCGCCCGCGGTATCGACGCCGGCCGCAACCCGTACGCGCACCTGCGGCTGGCCGGGTCACTGACCT
>VAXX01000576.1:0-1913 GCA_005885115.1 Actinomycetota bacterium
ATTTCATTACATATACACGTCATATAGATGTCAGTCAAGATTCGTCGGAGGACGTCAGAGGTCAGGGCGGTAGCGGGTACCGCCGGACGGAACGCGCCGGGCTGGCTATCGTCGGCGTGTGTACGCCGCTGGCAGCTTCGTCGGCCGGGACGCCGCCCTCGCCGCGCTGACCCGGGCACTGGACCGGGTCGCGCGGGGCCGTCCCGGTCTCGTGGTGATCGAGGGCGTGCCCGGGATGGGCAAGACGACGCTGATCGACCGGTTCCTGTCGGGTGCCCCCGAGGTTCGGATCGCGCAGGTACGCGGGCTGGCGGCCGAGACCCTGGTCCGGTACGGCGTGGCCGGCCAACTCGTCCGCGAGCTGACCGGGCGGTCCGGTGCGGATACCGCGATCCTGGCCGACGAGGAGGTGACCGAGGTCGGCGGGCGGTTGCTAGGGGCCCTCGGTACCGGCTCCGGCCCGACCGTCCTCGTCCTCGACGACGCCCAGTGGGCCGATGCGGCGTCGCTGCACGCGCTGGGCTTCGCACTGCGCCGGCTGGAGTCCGACGCCGTACTGACCGTGATCGGTACCCGCGCGCTCGACGCCGGGGGCGAGGCGCTGCCCCGGCTCGTCGAGGCGCTGCGCGGGGAGACGGTACGACTGGCCGGGCTCACCGTACCGGAGGTGTCCGAGCTCGCCGCCGGGTACGGGGTGCCGCTGTCGGAGGCCGCCGCGCGGCGCCTGCGTACCCACACCGGTGGTCTCCCCTTGCACGCGGTGGCGCTGCTGCGCGAGCTGGACCCGCAGCTCCTGGCCCGGACCCGTGGACCGCTGCCGGCGCCCCGTTCCTTCGCGCGGCTCGTCCAGCGCCGGCTCGCCACCGGTACCCCCGAGCTCCAGCGCCTGGCCGCGGCAGTGACCGTCCTCGGCGGCACCGCCCGGCTCGCCCTGGCCGCGGAGGTGGCACAGCTCGACGACCCGGTCGGGGCGCTGGACGCGGCCGTGGCCGCCGGCCTGGTCGAGCACCGCCGCGAACCCGGCGGGGACGAGGTCCGCTTCGTCCACGACCTGGTCCGGGCCGCCGTGCTCGACGGCCTGCGCCCGGCCCACCGGGTCGCGCTGCACCGCCGGGCGGCCGGGTATCTCGACGGTGCGGCCGCGCTGGAACAGCGCGCCGCGGCCGCGCTCGTCCCCGACCCCGCGCTGTCCGCCGAGCTGGCCAAGACCGCCCGGCAGGAGGCCGCGGCGGGAGCGGCGGAGGTGGCCGTACACCATTTCCTGGAGGCGTCCCGGCTGAGCCCCGAGCCGGACGCCGCGCGGGAGCTGCGGCTGGACGCGCTGGAGACGCTCATCCTGTCCGGCGAGGCGGTCGCCGCCCGGGGCCTGGCCGCCGATCTCGCGGACGACCTCGCCGAGCAGCGGGACCCGGCCCGGGTCGGCTACCTGCGCGGGCACCTGGCGCTGCTGGACGGCCGCCCGGCCGACGCGCAACGGTTGCTGGCCGAAGCCTGGCAGTGGTGCGAACCGGCGGTACGCCCACGGCTGGCCGCCCTGATCGCGGCCCAGCTCTCCCAGCTCTACACGGTGGCCGCGCGCAACGCCGACGCGGTCACCTGGGCCGACCGGGTCGCCCGGTACGCCGGCGACGATCCCCGGCTGGCCTCGGCCGGAGCCGCGACGGTGCTGGCCGGCCTGGTGTTCAGCGGCCGGCCGGACGAGGCGCTGGCGCGGGCGCTACCGGAGGCGGCGACGGCGACAGCGCTGCGCACCGGCCGGTACGACGATATCGCCGGGCGCGGCCTGGTCCGGTTGTGGACCGACGATCTCGCGGGTGCGCGCAGCGACCTCACGCTGGTCACCGACCCGGGACGGGCGGACCGGCCGCTGCGGGTACGCCTGGTGGCGCTGGCGTACCTGGCCGAGACCGAGT
>VAXX01000576.1:2235-3614 GCA_005885115.1 Actinomycetota bacterium
CGCCGGTCCGCGCTGGTCGGGCTGGCCCGGGCGGGCGGGGCGGTGGCGGCGGCGCGGGAGGACACCGACGCGGCGGTACGGGCATTCGAGGCCGGGCTCGGACTCCTGTCCGGCTTCCCACTGCCCTTCGAGGCGGCGTTGCTCCGGCTGGGCTACGGTACGCACCTGCGCCGGGCCGGTCGGCGTAAGGTCGCGGCGCAGCAACTTCAAGCGGCGCTGGACACGTTCGGTGCCCTGGGTGCCACCCCGTACGCCCGGCGCGCCGAGGCCGAACTGGCCGCCTGTGGACTGAACCCGCGCGGGCGCGGCCCGGCCGCGCCGAGCCTGACGGCCCGGGAGCACGCGGTCGCCCGCCTGGTCGCCGAGGGCCTGACCAACCGGGAGATCGCGCAGCGGCTCGTGGTGAGCGTCAAGACGACCGAGTACCACCTGGGCAACGTGTACGCCAAGCTCGGCGTACGCGGCCGGGCCCAACTGGCCACCTGGCTCTCGACGCGATCCTAGGGATTTCCCCGGGGCGAACGGCGCGCCCCCGACCCTAGCGTGGCCTGGTGATCGCCCCCTCCAGAAAGAAGACATCCATGCGGCTCACGCACATCCTGGTGCCGCTGCTCGTGGCCGGGCTCGTCGGCGTACCCGCCGGGGCGGCGGTGGCCGGCGACGGGAGCGGCCCGGCCGCGCCGCTGAGCATCATGACCCGCAACCTCGACCTCGGCAGCGACCTCGGACCGGTCCTCGCCGCCACCACCCCGGCCGGCTTCCTGCACGGGGTGAGCACGGTGTACGACGAGATCGCGGCCAGCGACATCCCCGACCGGGCCGAGGGCATCGCGGCCGAGATCGGGCGGAGCACGCCGATGGTCGTCTCCATGCAGGAGGTCAGCCTCGTCCAGCGCCTCGTACCGACCTCGACCGGCTGGACCCTGGTGGACCAGATCGACCAGCTCGGCGCGCTCCAGGCGGCGCTGGCCCGGCGCGGTCTGGACTACACCGTGGCGGTCGACACCCACGAGTTCGACGTGACCGTACCGTCGGACACCGGTCCGTACGTCCGGCTGCTCGACCGGGACGTGATCCTGACCCGGGCCGACCTGCCGCCACAGGTGTTCTCGGTGGCCAACCCGCGCAGCGGGCACTTCAGCCACCTGTTGTCCCTGCCGACCCCGGTCGGGCCGGCCGTGGGTACCCGGGGTTGGGCGTCGGTGGACGTGACCCGGCTGGGCACGACGGTACGGGTGGTCGACACCCACCTGGAGTCGCTGTCCGGGGCGCTGGCGCAGGCCCAGGCGGCGGAGTTGCTCGCCGGTCCGGCGGATACCCCGTTGCCGGTGGTGGTCGCCGGTGACCTGAACAGCGGACCGGGTACCACGACCGGCGCG
>VAXX01000094.1 GCA_005885115.1 Actinomycetota bacterium
AGATGCTGACCCAGTACGGGTTCGCGCACGGCGCCCGGCAGTGCTGGGTCGGCTCCGACCGCAGCATCGTGGACGTCCGGCTGTACCAGTTCGACAACCTCGACCACGCGAAGTCCTTCTTCGACGACGACATCAACGCCACCTCCGGCGGGTACACGTCGGCGAACACCAGCGCGGTGCCGGGCGTACCGGGGGCGGAGAACTACGTCGACCCGAAGAAGGACGACCAGGGCTACGTCGCCGCGCTGGCCATCGGGATGAAGGGTGACGTGGTGTTCGTGGTGTCCCTGAGCGAGCACGCCGACGTCCTGGACACGTCGTTGCCGTACTCGTTGATGCGGCAGCAGTACCAGAAGCTCTGACGTGGGCGCGCCCGATGCGGTAGACCTGACAGGCATGGAGGACTACCGCATCGAGCGCGACACCATGGGCGAGGTACGGGTACCAGCGCACGCCTTGTACCGGGCGCAGACCCAACGGGCGGTGGAGAACTTCCCGATCTCGGGCCGGGGGCTGGAGCCGGCGCACCTCGCCGCGCTGGCCCGGATCAAGGCCGCGGCCGCGTACGTCAACGCGAGGCTGGGGGTGGTCCCGGCCGAGGTGGCCGAGGCGATCGAGGTGGCCGCCGAGGAGGTCGTCCGCGGGGAGCACGCCGACCAGTTCCCGGTCGACGTGTTCCAGACCGGCTCCGGTACGTCCTCGAACATGAACATGAACGAGGTGCTCGCCACGCTGGCGGCCCGGCGGCTCGGGAAACCGGTACACCCCAACGACACCGTCAATGCCTCGCAGTCCTCCAACGACGTGTTCCCCTCCTCGATCCACCTCGCCGCGACCTCGGCCGTGGTCGATGAGCTGATCCCGGCACTGGAGCACCTTTCGTCCACAGTGGACAGTCAAGCGGTCCGGTGGCGTACCGTCGTCAAGGCCGGGCGTACCCATCTGATGGACGCCACCCCGGTGACGCTGGGCCAGGAGTTCGCCGGGTACGCCGCGCAGGTCCGGTACGGCGTCGAGCGGTTGCGCGACACCCTGCCGCGCCTGGCGGAACTGCCGTTGGGCGGCACCGCCGTGGGTACCGGCATCAACACCCCGCCCGGCTTCGCCGCCGCCGTCATCGCGCGGCTGGTCGAGGTCACCGGCCTGCCGCTGACCGAGGCGCGCAACCACTTCGAGGCGCAGGGCGCGCGGGACGCGCTGGTCGAGGCGTCCGGCCAACTGCGGGTCGTCGCCGTCGGCCTCTACAAGATCGCCAACGACATCCGCTGGATGGGCTCCGGTCCGCGGGCGGGCCTGGCCGAACTGCACCTGCCCGACCTGCAGCCCGGTTCCTCGATCATGCCGGGCAAGGTCAACCCGGTGGTCTGCGAGGCGGTCCGCCAGGTGGCCGCACAGGTGATCGGCAACGACGCGGCGGTCGGCTTCGCCGGTTCGCAGGGCGACTTCGAGCTCAACGTGATGCTGCCGGTACTCGCGAGGAATTTATTGGAATCGATCCGGCTGATCGCGGCGGTGGTCCGGCTGTTCGCCGACCGCTGCATCGCCGGGATCACCCCGGATCAGGAGCGGATACGACGAGGCGGCCGCGATCGCCAAGCAGGCGCTCGCCCAGCGCCGGACCATCCGCGAGGTGGTGGTCGAACGGGGACACCTGGCGTCCGGCACCCTCACCGAGGCGCAGTTGGACGAGGCGCTGGACGTGCTGCGCATGACTAATTCATGACTTAAAATGACCAGTTCTGGGTACAGTGCCCATGTGCTCGTCGTGACGATGGAAAACCTGCCGGGGTACCACCTCCGGGCGATCCTCGGCGAGGTCGTCGGCGTGACGGCCCGGCCGCAGAACAAGTTCACCGAGGGCGTACGGCCACTGATCGGTAGCGGCCTGACCGAGGCGGGCGAGCGGGTCCTCATCGCCGGGCGGCGGGAAGCTGTCGAACGGATGGCCCACCACGCCCGGGAGATGGGCGCCAACGCGGTGCTGGCGATGCGCTTCGACCACCGGGTCATCTCGGCGGGCTGGGTGGAGATCTGCGCGTACGGGACGGCCGTCGTCGCCATCCCCCGGCAGCGGGTACCCCGGGCGCGCCGGACGCCGGCCGACGACGCGGGCCAGCCGCCACCCGCCATGCACGAGACGACGATGACCATGGACGCACCGGACTAGGCCATCAGTCAGACACCCTCTGGCGCCATTCGTTAAACGGATCTTGCGTCGCCCGCCTAATCCGTCGGAGCACTACCTGCGCCAGTCGGTCCGGTGGCGCGAGACGTTCCCCAACGGCGACCCGCCGAACCTGCCCGTCGCCATGCGGAGCATCCCGTTCCTGCCGATCCCGGTGCCGTTCAACAAACCCACCGAACCCGACCCGTTCCTCCCGCCGGACGCGCAACCGTGGAACAAGCGGGCACCGATTTTCAACTGACCCGACAGCCCGGCCCGGCCACAATCCCACAAGGGGTACGTTGTGCGGATGCGCGCAGTCGTCGCGGTCCTGTGTGCGCTGGCTCTCACCGGTTGCGTACCGCCGGGTCCATCCGGTCCGCCCGAGCCCGACAACCGGCCCGACCTCAAACGTGCCGACCTGATCGGCGCGTGGAAGGACTCGCGGCGCGGCGGCATCCTGGTCTTCACGCCGGCCGGGTTCTCCGGCGACGACCTGGCGTACATGTTCGCGCCATTCCCGCACGACCTGCCGGACGGCTTCGACCCCAACCGGGACCGCGCGGCGGGATCCGGTGTCTGGAAGCTCGGACCGTCGATCGCCGACCCGGACGGCCCCAACGACTACGTACGCCTCAACTTCGACACGATCGCCGGGCGCCCGGTCGCCGCGAGCATCAACAAGCTGGAAGCCCAGCGCGAGGGTACGGCGATCGTCCTGGTCTTCTACGTGAGCGACCCGGATCTCAACGACACGATCGTCTACCACCGGTGTCCCGACTGCGCTGCACCCACCCCGACGCCGTCTTGACCTACCGGAGCGCGGCCGCGATCGTCACGGCCGCCTCCCGTACCAACAGGCCGACGGTATCCGCGTCGAGCGGCGCGAGCGCGATCACCCCGACACTCGCCTCCAGCCCTTCCACCCCGAGTACCGCTACGGCCACCCCGTACGCGCCTGGTTCCAGTTCGCCGCTCGTCGTCACCGGTTCCGCCGCACCCGTACGCCCGGCGAGGATCGCCCGGCCCGCCGCTCCACGGTCCAACGGGTGCCGCGATCCCGTCCGGTACGCCACGTGAAACCTCGTCCAACTCGGCTCCACCACCGCGAGTGCCACCGCCTCGCCGCCCTCGGCCACGCTCAGGTGCGCGGTCGCGCCCGCCTGTTCGGCAAGGTGCCGCAGCGCTGGCAATGCGGCGTCGGCGACGAGCGGCTGCGCCCGCCTGGCCAGGTGCAGCACCCCGGCGCCGAGGAGCAAGCGGCCCCCGCCGTCCCGCCGGATCAGGCCGTGCGCCATGAGAGTCGCGGCGAGCCGGTAGACCACCGCCCGGCCGACCCCGAGCCGGGCGGCCGCCTCGGTGATGGTCAACCCGCCGGGGGTATCCGCGATGAACTGCAACAGTCGCAGCCCCCGGTCCAGCGTCTGCGCGGTCTCCTCCACGTCAAGGCAGGGTACGCCGCGTGATACGATCTGGACAGTCTAGACACGGAGGCCCCGGATGCGCTGGCAGGTGCAGGAGGCCAAACAGCGGTTCAGTGAAGTGCTCCGGGCCGCTGAAAATGGCGAGCCACAGATCGTGACGAGGCATGGCGAGGAGATCGCCGTAGTGATTGACATCAGGGAGTTCAGGCGGCTGCGCGGGCAGTCGATGAGCCTGATGGAGTACCTGCGCTTCGCGCCGTACCTCGACGCGGAGCTCGACATCGATCGGCGCCGCGAGCCACCTCGCGATGTCGACCTCGGGGACTGATCGTGGCCTTCCTGCTGGACACGAACGTCGTCTCCGAACTACGTAAGTCGACTCCGCACCCCGAGGTCCTTGCCTGGCAACGGCGCAACGCTGCGGCTGAGGCGTATCTGAGCGTTCTGGTGATCGGGGAGATCCGGCAGGGCATCGAGCGGGTACGGCCCCGCGATGCCCGGTGGGCCGAGACGCTGGACGATTGGTTCGACGGCCTGCTGTCCACGTACCGCGACCGCATCCTTCCGGTGACAACGGAGATCGCGCAGGAGTGGGGCCGGTACAACGTGCCGCCGAAGGCGCCCCCGATTGTCGACGGCCTGCTGGCCGCGACCGCGAAGGTACACCGGCTGACGCTGGTGACCGGCAATGTCGGGGACGTGGCCGGTACCGGCGTGGCGGTGCTCAACCCCTTCGAGCCGGAGTAGCCGGTGCCGCTACCCTTTGGGGGTGGCGCTGCGCTTGTACGACACCGGGACCCGATCGGTGCGTGACTTCATCCCGAAGTCACCCGGCCAGGCCGGCATCTACCTGTGCGGGCTCACCGTCCAGTCGGGGCCGCACATCGGCCACCTCCGCTCGGGGGTCAACTACGACGTGCTCCGGCGCTGGCTGGAGCACAGCGGGTACCAGGTGCGGTTCGTCCGCAACATCACCGACATCGACGACAAGGTACTGGCCAAGGCGCTTGAGCAGGAGCGGCCGTTCTGGTCGATCGCGTACGAGAACGAGCTGGTCCTCGCGCGGGCGTACCGGACGCTCGGCGTCCTGCCGCCGACCTATGAGCCGCGGGCGACCGGGCACATCCCGGAGATGCACGAGCTGATCAAGCGGCTGATCGAGTCCGGGCACGCGTACGTGGCCGACGACGGCTCCGGCGACGTGTACTTCGACGTGCGTTCGTACCCGGACTACGGCGCGCTGTCCGGGCAACGGGTCGACGCGATGGAGGCGGCGGCCGACGCGCCGGAGCGGGCCAAGCGCGACCCGCGCGACTTCGCGCTGTGGAAGGGCGAGAAGAAGGACGAGCCGGCCGACGCGTTCTGGCCCTCGCCGTGGGGGCCGGGCCGGCCGGGCTGGCACATCGAGTGCTCGGCGATGTGCTGGCGGTACCTGGGTGACGAGTTCGACATCCACGGCGGTGGCCTGGATCTGGTGTTCCCGCACCACGAGAACGAGATCGCCCAGTCCAGGGCGGCCGGACTCGGGTTCGCCCGGTACTGGGTACACCATGCGCTGCTCAACCTCGGTACGGCCAAGATGAGCAAGTCGATCGGCAATGTGATCGACCTGGAAGCCATTACCGCGCTGGGGATCCGCCCGGTCGAGCTGCGCTACTACCTCTCCGCGCCGCACTACCGCTCGATCATCGACTACTCGGAGGAGTCGGTACGCGAGGCGGCGACCGCGTACCAGCGCCTGGAGAACTTCCTCGCCCACGCCGTGGAGCGGGCCGGAGACGTTGCGCCGCAACAGTTGCCGGCCGAGTTCGTCGAGGCGATGGACGACGACCTCAACACCTCGCGGGCGCTCGCGGTGGTGCACGAGACGGTACGCGCGGGCAACACCGCCCTCGCCGAGGGCGCGGACCCGTCGGCGGCGCTCGGCAGTGTCCGGGCCATGCTCGGCGTCCTCGGGCTCGACCCGCTGGACCCGCACTGGGCCGGTACCGGCGGCGGCAACCTGCGGTCCACAGTGGACGGTCTGGTGGCGCTGGCCCTCGAACAGCGCGCGGCGGCGCGGCAGCGCAAGGACTGGGCCGCCGCCGACGCGATCCGCGACCAACTCAAACACGCCGGCGTGACCGTCGAGGACACCCCGCACGGACCCCGATGGAGCGTTTCGGATGCCAGGTAACTCCCAGCGCCGCGGCGCGCGGCGGACCACCACGAAGAAGGGGCCGGTGGTCGGCTCCGGCGGGGTACGCCGGGCGGGCCTGAAAGGCAGGGGCCGCACGCTACCGGCCGATGAGCGCCCGTGGCACAAGGGGTACTCCGGCGACGAGCCGCTGCCCGAGCGCACCGCCTGGAAACAGGAGAAGGAACGCCGGGCGGCCGCGGCCGAGGGGCGCGCCCCGAAGGTCGGAAAGCCGGGCCGGGCAACGGCTCCGGCGCGCAAGCCCGGCCCGAAGGTGAGCCCGGGGCGCAAGGCGCCGGCCGCGCGCGATGCGCCGGAGTTGCTGGTCGGCCGTAACCCGGTGGTCGAGGCGCTGCGGGCCCAAATACCGGCGACGGCGTTGTACGTCGCGCAGGGCATCGACATGGATGAGCGGATCAAGGAGGCGGTCCGGACCACCGCCGACCGGGGGATCGCGCTGCTGGAAGTCAGCCGCGCCGAACTGGACCGGATGACCGGGGGCGTGCTGCACCAGGGCATCGGACTGTCCGTACCCCCATTTGCCTATGAGCCTTTTGAAGACCTGCTGGCGGCGGCGACCGAGCAGGTCGCCCCGCTGCTGGTCGCCCTGGACGGGGTGACCGATCCGCGCAACCTCGGCGCGGTCGTCCGGTCGGCGGCGGCGTTCGGCGCGCACGGCGTGTTCCTGCCGGAGCGCCGGGCGGCCGGGATGACCGCGACCGCCTGGCGCACCAGCGCGGGCGCCGCGGCCCGGCTGCCGATCGCGCAGATCACCAACCTGACCCGGGCGCTCAAGCAGTGCCAGGAGGAGGGCTTCGTGGTCGTCGGGCTGGACGCGGATGGAGAGACGTCGGTCTATGAGTTGGAGGCCGCGGTCGGGCCGCTGGTCGTGGTCGTGGGCTCCGAGGGGCGGGGCCTGTCCCGGCTGGTCGGGCAGACCTGCGACATGCGCGTCGGCATCCCGATGCAGTCGGACGTGGAGTCGCTCAACGCTTCGGTCGCGGCCGCGGTCACGTTGGCCGAGGTCGCCCGCCGCCGCGCTGCTGGATAATGGGCGGCCGTGAGTACGGACGGCTTCGCGCTCGGAGTTGACCTCGGTACCTCCAACACCGTCGCCGTGGTCCGGTGGCCGGACGGGCGGACCCGGCCGTTGCTGTTCGACGGCGTACCGGTGCTGCCCTCCGCCGCGTACCTCGATCCCAGCGGACTGCTGCATGTCGGGCGGGACGCGCTGCGGATGGCCGCGCTCGACCCGGCCCGGTTGGAGCCGAACCCGAAGCGGCGGGTCGACGAGGCGACCGTACTGCTGGGCAACCAGGAAGTGTCCACTGTGGACCTGCTGGGCGCGGTACTCGGTGCCGTGGCCCGGGCCGCCGTCGAGGCGGTCGGGTTCCTGCCGCCGGCGGCGTTGACGTATCCGGCGACGTGGGGACCGGCCCGGCGTACGGTGCTGGCGAACGCCGCCCAGCGGGCCGGCTGGCCGCCGCCCCGGTTCGTCCCCGAGCCGGTGGCCGCGGCGCGCTACTTCGCTGACGTACTGCGCCGTCCGGTACCGGTCGGGGCGTCCATCGCGGTCTTCGACTTCGGCGGCGGGACGCTGGACATCGCGGTGGTACAGAACTCCGGCAACGGGTTCACCGTGCTGGGCGCGGGCGGGATCGAGGACCTCGGCGGGCTCGACGTCGACGCGGCGCTGGTCGACCACCTGGGTCGGCTGCTCGCCGATACCTCCCCGGGGACGTGGAACGTGCTGGCCCACCCGGACAGTACGGCCCGGCTGCGCGACCGGGGCCGGTTCTGGGAGGACGTACGCGGGGCGAAGGAGATGCTGTCCCGCTCGGCGGTCGCGCCGGTGGCGGTACCGGGGATGGAGAACGCCGTACACCTGACCCGCGAGGAACTGGACCGGATCGCGGGTCCGCTGATGCAACGCGCGGTGTACGAGACGGCCGCCGTGATCGGGCGCTGTGGCCTGCGCCCGGACCAGTTGGCCGGGCTGTTCCTGGTCGGCGGCTCGTCCCGGCTACCGATCGTGGCCCGGCTCCTGCACTCCCACCTCGGTATCGCGCCGACCGTGCTGGAGCAGCCGGAGTTGCCGGTCGCGGAGGGGGCGCTGGCCGAGGTCGTACCCCCGGCTCCGTCCGCGG
The DNA here is from genome assembly GCA_005885115.1 of Actinomycetota bacterium. Taxonomy (GTDB): domain Bacteria; phylum Actinomycetota; class Actinomycetes; order Mycobacteriales; family Micromonosporaceae; genus AC-43. The sequence continues at coordinate 7,912 of VAXX01000094.1, forward strand.
CGCTGACGCCGAACGGCGCGGCGCCCCCGGTCTCCGGCCCGCCCATTTCTGCCCCGCCCGTCTCGCCTCCGCCGTTCGCGCCTCCGTCGGGTCCGCCGTCGGGTCCGCCGGCGCAAGCGGCGGCGCGGCCGTGGTACCGCCGGCCGCTGGCCTGGATCGCCGCCGGTGTCGCGCTGCTCGTGGTGATCGCGGTGACCACGGTCGTGCTGCTGCTGCAGCAGTCGTACCCGCAGGTGAGCTTCGCGAGTATCACCGAGGTGGCGCGGGTGCCGACCGGTGCGCAGAGCATCAGCTACGCATTCACTGCGGTAAATGGCAACCACGCCTATCTCGGTTACCAGCAGAACGACGGCCTGCACCTGATCGGGTACGACCTGGCCGCGCGGAAGCAGTCCTGGGCCACCACGGTGAAGCCGCCCGGCAGCTCGGTCACCTGGGGGGGGCTGCTCGCGCTACCGGACGCGCTGCTGATCGGCGTGTCCGGGGTCGGCGGCGACCTGCCGTACGCGCTCATCGGCGTCGATCCCTCTGGTCACCAGCGTTGGCAGCGGGGCTTCGCGGACCCGCGCAACGTACTGGTCACCGGCCCGGCACTGGTCATCATCGATCCGGCGGGCAAGCGGCTGCTCGGGTACGACCCCCGCAGCGGCGACCAGAAATGGTCGGTAGCCGATATCAAGGACCAGTACGGCAACAGCGCCGACGCCATATATCCGGTCCTCGCCGACGCGGATATCAACCAGCCGAGCGGGTTCACCGCCGCGCCCACCGGTCCCAGCGGCGACGGCCCGATCGTGGAGCTCAGCGGCGACTCCAGTGCCCGGGTGATCGACACCGCGAGCGGGTCCGTCGCGCATACCAAGGCGAACATCGGCGATCCCCGGCAGGCCACCGTCCTCGCCTACGGCGGGCGGCTCTACGTGGCCGCCGACGCCAGCAAATACCAGTTGCTGGCCTACGATCTCGACTCGCTCGGCGGCGGCAAGGTGGTCTATGCCGCGCCCGACGACAACCACCGGCTCAAGGCCCTGTCCCCGTGCGGCACCGCGGTCTGCCTGCTCGACGAGACGAGTTCGGACGACAAGACCGACCAGCTCCTCGCGGTCGACCCCGGGTCCGCGGCGGTCCGCTGGCACCGGCCGGCGCCGGGCGCGGACCTGCTCACCCCGCTCGGTGACGGGCTGATGGCCCAGAACACCAACTCCGGCAGCCGCTACACGACGGTCTTCGGGGGCGACGGCGCGGTGCTGCTGGGCGACGGCGGGAAAGACCAGTCAGGGGTACGGGTAACCGGCGCGTCCATCCTGCTGTTCTCCGACGTACCGCAGCCCTACCCCGGCGACCAGAGCCTGTACGGGTTCAGCGTGCGCGGCACGGCGCGTACCCCACTGGGCGACGTCAAGAAGATCCGCTCGGCCAACTGTTCGTGGAACACCCAGTTGCTGGTCTGCCCGTCGGACACCGACTTCGGCATCTGGCGCTTCGCGTCGTGAAAACACTTGTGGGCGGTCCGCCGAGCCGGCGGACCGCCCACAAGTGTCAGTTCAGATCCGGTCGCCGGTGACCGCGTGGAACGCGTGGTGGTGGCCCACCCGCGGCTTGACGAACACGGTGTCGGCCATCCGCGGGGTACGCCGCCCATCGGTCCGTACCACGAACCGCTCGTCGGCGCCGCTGATGCTGGCGTGCCCGTAGACGTACGCGTCCGAGCCCAGCTCCTCGACCAGGTCGACCAGGATCGGCATGCCGCCCTCGGTCTCGCTCACCAGGTCGGTGTCCTCCGGCCGGAAGCCCACCGTCACCTGGCCGTTGCCGCCGTTGCTCTGCGCCTGGGCCACCTGGGTCCGGTCCAGCGGCAGGATCATGCCGGCGAAGTTGGCGCCGACCTCGGTCAGCGGAACGGTCTTGATGTTCATCGCGGGGGAGCCGATGAACCCGGCGACGAAGACGTTCTTCGGCGTGTCGTACAGCGTCCGCGGGGTGTCCACCTGCTGGAGTACGCCGTCCAGGAGTACCGCCACCCGGTGCCCCATGGTCATCGCCTCGACCTGGTCGTGCGTGACGTACACGGTCGTGGTGCCCAACTGCGCCTGCAGGGTGGCGATCTGCGACCGGGTCTGTACCCGCAGCTTGGCGTCGAGGTTGGACAGCGGCTCGTCCATGAGGAACGCCTGCGGCTTGCGCACGATCGCCCGGCCCATCGCCACCCGCTGCCGCTGGCCACCGGACAGCGCCTTGGGCTTGCGGTTGAGGTACTCCTCCAACTGGAGCAGCTTGGCGGCGTTCTTGACCGCCGTGTCGATCTCGTGCTTCGGGGTCTTGCGCAGCTTGAGCGCGAACGCCATGTTCTCGTACACGGTCATGTGCGGGTACAGGGCGTAGTTCTGGAAGACCATCGCGATGTCGCGGGACTTCGGCGGCAGGTTCGTGACGTCGCGTTCGTCGATGTAGATCGCGCCGGTGTCGACGTCCTCCAGGCCGGCGAGCATCCGCAGGCTGGTGGACTTGCCGCAGCCGGACGGGCCGACGAGGACGAGGAACTCCCCGTCACCGATTTCGAGGTTCAGGGAGTCGACCGCTGGTTTGGTACTCCCCGGGTAGATCCGCGATGCGTCGCGGTACGTGACAGTTGCCATGGCGCTGTGCATCCTTCCACCGGCAGGAACGTGCCGGACGATCCGAGTAAAAGGCGGCCGTGGCCGGATGGCCGAATGCCGATGCTGTCAACCTAGACGTCCGACCAGCCGGTGCCAAGTGCAAGGGTTGCCCGGTGACGGATATATCCGGTTGCTGGCTGAATGGATAGCGCTTGAGGGATGGGTACCGGGACCGCGTACCATTTGGTCGGCCCACGTACGGGCCCCGCCGGCGTGGCGCAACTGGCAGCGCACCCGACTTGTAATCGGGCGGTTGGGAGTTCAAGTCTCCCCGTCGGCTCCAGCTATGGCGTCAATGTCGGGCGGCCCGACGAGCCGGTCACCGGTACCCGTCGGCTGCTCGCCAGACGGCGAGGTCAGCCAGCGCATCGCCGGGGTAATGAACAACGCCGCGCTGAACCCTACGTCGCGCAGCACGCCCCGTCCTCGCGCGTTCCACCGCCATAGCCCCGTGGCGTTATCGATGCCCTGATGCCAGTCCGGGGCGAACCGTAACCCAGCGTCCACACCGTACCGGGCGTCAACGACCGGCGGCGCTGGTGGTGCCAGGGTGGCGAGTTGGCTGGTGACCAGCGTCGTCAACTGCCCGTCGGCGGACAGCGCCCCGTCCAGGCGTGCCGCGGTGTCGGCGGTCGGCTGCTTGACGCCGCGCTCCAGGTCGTGAAGGTAGCTGTGACTGTAGTTGCTCAGCGCCCCTAGCGCGCGCAGGGACAGCCCCGCCCGCTCGCGTAGCTCTCGGAGCCGGTGACGGAACTGCGGGTGTACCTGAACGTTGGCAAGCTTCGTCGGCATGACACCACCCAGGTAGCAGGCTGCGCGCGGACCGCCGCTGCTACCGGGCGGCCCGCCGTACCGGCAGCGTACCTGTCAGGCCGCCTCCGGTTTCTCCTGTGGTACGGCGAAGGTACGTGCCCAGTGCCGGCCGGAGGGTGTACTTCGCGGGCATGGGCAGGGATCCACGGCGTCGAAGTCAACTGGGTGGCGCGGATCCGGTTGCGGTACATCGAGGGTCGTCGGGGAGCACGCGCTACCGGCCGCCCCAGTTGGTGGGGAAGCCGGGCATGGTCTGGCAGCCGCAGAGCGCGTAGAACAGCGGCGGCATCCGGGCGTCGACGTACTCGTGCAGGTTCTGGTCGGTGATCGACGGCTGCGGGAGTACCCACTCCTTCGGCACCCGTACGCCGGACAGGATGTCCACGGTCGCGATGATCGCCGTCCGCCACACGTAGACCGGGTAGGTGGGGGCGATCGCGGTCAGATGGCGGTCCTGCCACAGCTTCAGGAAGTCCAGCTGGTCCTGACCGGTGATCGGCGGTACCGGCTTGCCGGCGTCGATGAACGCCTGGGCCGCGGCGGCCGCGGTCGCACCGGCGTCCAGCCATACCCCGTCGATCGGCTTACCGCGCTTGAGGTAGTCGTCGACGATGGACTTCGTCTTCGCCGGGTCGGCGCCGGTGAACTCGACCCCGAGGACGTTGCGGTGCGCCTGCGCGAACAGGTACTGGGCGGCGGCCCACCGGGTCTCCAGGACGTCGACGCCGGGCAGGATCCGCAGGGCGAGGATGTTGCCGCCGGTACGGGTGTTGGCGATCAGGAAGTCGGCGGCCGTCGCCCCGTACGCGTACCCCCCGATGGGGTGGATGTATGTCACCTGGCAGGTGGTATTCACGCCCCGGTCGAACACGACCACCGGTACCCCGGTCTGGCACGCCTTCTCCACGGCCGGCGTGAGCGCGACGGTGGTGTTCGGCGAGACGATGATGGCGTCGCACTTGCCGGCGTCCAGCCCGGCCAGGTCGCTGATCTGCTTGTCGTCCTTGCCCCCAGCCTGCAGGACGGTGAAGGTGGTGATCTCGGGGTGCAGCTTCAGTTCGGCCCGCATCGTGGAGTATCCGGTCAGCCGCCACGGGTTGGTGAAGTCGGCGTTGGAGAAGCACACCTTCCACGGTGGTGCCTTCTTGAAATGGGTGGTGTCCACCCAGGTGGGTTGCAGCGCCTGCAGCCACGGTTGGTCGGCGGGGCCTTCCGGAGTGACCTGGCGTTGCGCGAGTTGGCGGTCGAAGTCCGCCTTGACGAAGAACTTCGAGCTGATCAGGGTCGGTGAACTCGGCGCGCTGGCGCCCGCCCCGGTCGGACTGGACGAGCCTGACTGGCAGGCGGCCAGCGTGAGCAGGACGGCCGCGAGGGCGGCGGCGCCGCGGATGGAGACTGCCGTGCGGTACATCTGAGCTCCCGGGTCGGCGCGGATCAAGGCGCCTACCACATTAGCCCTGATTCGGCCCGTTATAGCCCGATTTGCCGCAACCCCGTGCTCGTGCCAGAGATCAGACCTTGAGGTTGGCCAGCGCGTGTTCGAGGACCGCCAGCGGCTCCTGCTCGCCCACCCCGATGTTGCGGTAGACCTCCGGCCGCGCCTGCTGGAGGATCCGTCCCCAGGCCAGCCCGACGATCGTGGCGATCAGGACGACCCCCGGGATGATCCAGGTCAGCGGGGCACCCGGCGTGGTACCCAGCAGCGAGGCCAGGTTGACGACGGTGACCAGGAAGATGATCGCCAGCGCGAGCGCGCCGAGCGACGGGGCCCAGACCCGCTGCCACGGCGTCTCGCCCGAGCCCGCCCCGCGCCGGAAGAAGCCGACGACCGCCAGCGACGTACCGAACATCAGCAGCATGACGCCGATCGCGGCGATCGTCGCCAGCCAGGTGAACAGGGTCGCCACCGGGTCGGCGCCGGCCAGGACGAAGGCGAGGATGACGGTCAGGGCGAGCAGGGACTGCAACAGGGAGCCCCCGATCGGCGCGCCGCCCCGCGCTCCGTCACTGATCCGGCCGAGCCGGGCGGGGAGTACCCGCTCCCGGGCCATGCCGAAGACGTACCGGGCGACCGAGTTGTGGAAGCTGATCATCGCCGCCATGATCGAGGTGATCAGCAGGAGGCTGGCCAGGCCCGCCACAGCACCGCCGAAGTGGTCGCCGAGCATCGTGAACGGCAGGCCCGGGTCGGTCCGGGTGGCGTTGATGATGTCCGGCACGCCGGCCGCGACCGCCATCGCCCAGGCGCTGACCGCATACAACACACCGATGAACACCAGGGCGCCGAAGGACGCCCGGGACACGGTGCGGTGGCTGCGCGCCTCCTCGCCGTAGAAGGGCGCACTCTCGTACCCGACGAACGCGGCGATACTCAGCGCGAACACACCACCGACACCGTTGACGAACAGCGAACCGGGCGACAGCGGCGCGACGGTGAGGGCGTGGGCGGGATGGGTGAACGAGGAGACGTCGAACAGCAGGATCACCGCGATCTCGGAGACCAGGAAGACCGCGAGTACCCGGGCATTGATGTTGATGTGCAGCACGCCGAGCAGGCCCACGACCGCCCAGGCGGCCAGCGCCCAGGCCCACCAGGGTCCGCCGAGCTCGCCGCTGACGGTCGCGCCGAGCAGCCCGTACAGGCAGATCTGGATGCTGTTGTAGGCGACCAGTGCGACCGTGCCGCCGGCCATCCCCCAGATCCGGCCCAGGCCCCGGGCCAGCAGCGCGTAGAAGGTCGCGGCGTGCGGCACGTACCGGGTCATCGCCACGTACCCGACGGTGAAGAAGCCCAGCGCGATCGCCAGGACCAGGAAGGACAGCGGTACGCCGACGACACCCGTGCTGGCATAGGTCTGCACGGTCGAACCGGCGAGCACGGTCATCGGCGCCGAGGCGCCGACGCAGAAGAAGAACAACGCGCCGGTACCGATGCTCTTGCGGGCCAGGCCGCTGGGAGCAGTCATGGGGTGGGTCTCCTCGTCTCCGCCAGATGTGCCGTGTACCGGCACGAGAGGATACGCGGTCAATGTGTCCAATGTGGAACGGCTTACATTCTGGGACGGCCACCTGGGAGTACCCCGTCCCGGCCTGCGCGTTTGTCGAAGGCCATCTACGATCTTCTACTTAGCGCATCCGACGTCTAACATACGGTCGATTCCCCGCGAGCCGGTACCCGCGATCTCCGGCAGTGGCTGTCCAACTTCACATGTCATCTGGGAGGCCCCCCTATGGCCAGTGACGGCGATCTGGCGATCCAGGCTGTCCTGAACGAGTTGTCGGAGCGACTGGAGTCGGTACTGCCGACGAACATCGGCTTCCCGGCCGCGTCCGACGTGGACTTCGGCAGCCTCAGTGGGTTCTTCCACCGTCACCTGCTCAACAACCTGGGGGATCCCTTCACGGCCGGGGCGTACCCGCAACACACCAAGACGATGGAGGTCGCGGCGGTCACCTTCGTCGCCGACCTGATGCGGGCCCCCGAGGGGGACCGCTGGGGGTACATCACCACCGGGGCCGGCGAGGGCAACCTGTACGCGCTGCACCTGGCCCGGGGACTGCACCCGAGGGGCATCGTCTACTACTCCGAGGCCGCGCACTACAGCGTCGACAAGGCGCTGGACCTGCTGGCCATGCCGTCGATCCGGGTACGCGCGGACCACAGCGGCCGGATGGACTTCGAGGACTTCGAGGCGCAGGTCGACCGCAATCGGGACCGGCCGGTGATCGTGGTGGCGAACATCGGTACCACGATGACCGAGGCGGTCGACGACGTGCGTACCATCCACCAGATCCTCGACTCGCTGGCGATCCGCCGGCGGTACGTGCACGCCGACGCGGCGCTGTCCGGGATCCCGCTGGCCCTGATGGATCCGCAGGAGCGGCCGGGGTTCGACTTCGCCGACGGCGCGGACAGTGTCATCGTCTCCGGACACAAGTTCCTGGGTACCCCGATACCGTGCGGCGTGGTCGTCGTCAAGGCGAGCCACTGCGCCCACCTGACCCGGACCGGTGGATACACCGGGAGTCCGGACACCACCATCACCTGCTCGCGCAGTGGCCACGCGGCGATGATGATCTGGTACGCGTTGTGCATGCACGGGATCGACGGGCTGCGTACCCGGGCCGAGCAGGCCCGGGAACTGGCCGCGTACACCCACCAGCAGCTCGTCGAGCTGGGCTGGGACGCGTGGCGCAACCCGTACGGGTTCACCGTCGTCCTGGAGACACCGCCCCCGGTGGTGACCCAGAAGTGGGCACTGGCCAGTACGCACGGCCGCAGTCACATCATCTGCATGCCCGGCGTGACCCGCGAGCAGATCGACAACTTCATGGCCGACCTGCGGGTCGTCGCCGACCCGGTACCGGTCGGGGCGCGCCGGCAGGCCACCCACAACGGCATGGCACCGGTGCTCCGGACGGCCACCCCGGCAACCGCCTGAGCTGACCTAACCTGAGCGCAGAAAGCGGTACGGGCGCGGAGGATGGTGCCTCCACGCCCGTACCGCTGGTGTATCTGTCAGGCGAGCAGCGAGTCGAAGATCGGCAGCGCTTCGCCGCCCGTACCATCGGAAAACCCGCCCACCAGCGAGCCCAGTACCGGCAGCCCGGTGTCCCCGCTGAGCAGGTCGCCCACGATCGGCAGGCTCTCGACCACGGGCAGCCCCTCGGTCTTCACCGGTTCGGCCGCGGACAGGTCCGCCGACTGCGCGTTGCTTCCCCCGCCGAGCAGCCCACCGACCACCGGGAGCGAGCCGACCAGCGGCAGTCCGCCACCGCCCAGCAGGCCACCCACGACCGGGAGCGAGCCGACCAGCGGCAGTCCGCCACCGCCCAGCAGGCCACCCACGACCGGGAGCGAACCGACCAGCGGCAGTCCGCCACTGGTGAGGTCGCCCACCAACGGCAGTGAGCCGACCAGCGGCAGGCTGCCGACCAGCGGCAGGCTGCCGACGATCGGCAGGTCCTCGGTCGCGGCCTGGTCGGTCGTACCGTCGTCCGCCGCCGACCCGCCGCCCAGCGGCAGGGCGCTGGTCAGGCTGTCGAAGACCGGCAGCGAGTACCGACCAGCGGCAGCGACGTCGCGTCCAGCGGGAGCGCCCGGGTCAGCGTGCTGACCAGCGGCAACCCGCCGGACTGGAGGTCACCCAGCGGCAGCAGGCCACCGATCAGGGGCAGGTCGGCCAGGCCCTCGGTACGGGTCGACTCCTGCTGGTCGGCGGGCGCGGCGGTCATCCCGCCGAGGTCGCGCGGCGGCAGGACGTCGCTGATCGGCAGGGCGTCCAGCAGGCCGCCGACCGCCATCTCCCGGTGCCTGCCCAGCGGCGTGTGTACCGTCACGCCGGCGCGGCCGTGGCCGGGGGAGAAGGACAGCGGGCCGCCCGGGAGCGCCCCCGTCTGGACCCGGGTGGTCGGGGTGTCCAGGGTCAGGCCGAGGTTCGTTGGACCGCCGGCCGGCGTGAACAGGCTGTCCAGGAGGCCGGACAGGCGCTGGGGGTCGTTCGCCGGGGTGGCGTTGTCGGCGTGGGCCGTGCCACTACCGAGCAGCCAGATGCCCCCGGCGATGCCGACGGTACCCACCGCTCGGCGTAACCACTTGTTCATCCTCATTCCATCCGGTCGGGAACAGTTGCGGCACGCCGGTGAAGGCGGCCATAACTCCCTCAACGAGCAACCCCGGCAAATCGGTGTGGACAGGTACCAATCAGCGCTGATCAACGTCCGGTCCGGCATCGGTACGATCCATCCGTGGCCGACCCGCTCCGACGCCTGCGCCGGCGGGTCCAGTTCCCGGCGCCGGAGCCGCCCGGGATATCGGGAACCGGGTCCCACCTGGTGGTCTGCGGTGACGACCCGCTGGCCCACCGGCTGGTCGAGGACCTGCGCCGGGTACACGGGTACCCGGTCACCGTGATCCTCCCGTCCCGGCTGCGCAACCACGGGCCGCAGATCGCCCGGATCCCGGGGGTACGCCTGGTCGAGGCCGAGCAACTGAGCACCGAGACGTTCGCCCGGGCGCAGATCCGCGGCGCGACGGCGCTGGCTCTGCTCCGCCAGGACGACGTCGGCAACGTGGACGCCGCTCTCCAGGCCCAGGAGCTCAACCCGCAGGTACGCCTGGTCATCCGGATGTTCAACATGAGCCTCGGGCACCACATCCGGGTGCTGTTCCCCAACTGCCGGGTACTGTCCGACGCGTCCATCGCCGCGCCCGAGTTCATCGCCGCCGGCCTGGGCGAGGTCGCGCCGAGCTACATCCGGCTCCCCGGCCAGACCCTGTATGTGGCCCGGCGCGCCGACGTCCATCCCGGTGAGGTGGTCTGCGGGCTGGCCGACACCAACGGCAGCGACTCCGGTGAGCCCGACCTGCTCCCGCCCGACGAGAGCCGGTGCGACCTGGTGCTCGCCCGGGCCAACGGCGGCCGGGCCACCGGGCCGGACCAGGCGGCGGCCCGGCAGGCGGCCAGCCGACGGTCGGCCGGCTGGGTACGCCTGGGGCTGCGGGTACGGCAGCTGTCCGCGACCGCCGTCCGGGGCGCGCTCGGGATGGCCGTCCTGATCCTGCTCGGGCTGCTGACCGCGAGCGTGATCGCGCTGTGGCTGGTCGACGGGCACGTGTCGATCGCGGACGCGGCGTACGTCACGCTGATCAACGCGGTCGGCGGGGCGAATGCCGACCTGCGGCTACCGGTCGCGGAGAAGGTGATCCAGGCGGTCGCCGCGCTGATCGGCATCGCGATGGTGCCGGTACTGACCGCCGCCGTGGTCCAGGCGCTGGTCAACGCGCGGGAGGCGCGGGCGCTGGGGGTACTGCAACGGCCGATGGCCGGGCACGTCGTGGTACTCGGGCTGGGTAACCTGGGTACCCGGGTGATCCAGCAACTGCGCACGCTGGGCGTACCGGTGGTGGCGATCGACAAGACGGAGAGCGCCCGGGGTACCAGTCCCGCGCGGGACCTGCGGATCCCGGTGGTCATCGGGGACGCGAGCCGTTCGGAGATCCTGCGCCGGGCTTCGATACACACGGCGCAGGCGCTGCTCGCGCTGTCCACCGACGACTCGATCAACCTGGAGGCGGCACTCCAGGGCCGGGCGCTCAAGCGGGACCTGCGGGTGGTCCTGCGGCTCTTCGACGGCGACTTCGCCGGGCGGGTCCAGCAGGCCTTCGGCATCACCAGCTCCAAGAGCGTGTCGTACCTGGCCGCGCCGGCGTTCTCGGCGGCGATGCTGGAGCAGGAGCTGATCGGGACGATCTCGGTCAGCCGGCAGGTACTGCTGGGGTACGGGTGATCGCGCTCGGCGACGGCGGGTACGCCCACAACTGGGCGCCGAGGTCCGGGCGGGCGCTCCAGGCCGGGGACCGGCTGACCGTGGTCGCCACCCGCGGCGGCCTGACCCGGGTCATCGGGCTGGCGGCGGGCCGGGCCAGCTAGGCGGAGCCCACGGCGAAGCCGAGGATCGCCTGTTCGTCCCGGTACCGGGACAGGACGTTGTCCAGGAACGACTGCACCGCCGGGGCCAGCCCGACGTCGCGGCCGGACTCCTCCGACAGGTACCACCGGTGCTCGATCACCTGCACGAACAGCTCGGTCGGCTCCAGCTTGCCGCGTAGCGGGCCGGGGACCGCGCGTACCACCGGCTCGAAGACCTCGGTCAGCCACCGGTGCGCCGCCTGCTGCTCGTCCTCCAGGTCGCTCTCGGCCCGGTACGTGTCCAGGTCGTTGAGCAGCTTGCGGGCCTGGTTCTCCTCGGCGTCCAGGCCGGTCAGGCGCAGGAGCCGCCGGGTGTGGTGCCCGGCGTCGACGACCTTCGGCCGGACCCGGTACCCCTGGCCGCGCTCGTCGACGAGCATCTGTAGCTCCTCGACGTCGAAGCCGAGCTCGTTGAGCCGCCGGATGCGCTTCTCGACGTGGTGGCGTACCTCCCGGGTGTCGGTGCCCAGCGCCTGCTCGTAGGTCAGCTCGTGCCAGAGCGAGTCGTAACGACGTACCACATCATCGGCGACCGTCTCCGCGTCGATGTCCTGGTGGAGCAGCTCCGCGGCGGCCAGGTCGAGCATCTCCCCGAAGATGTTGACCCGCGCGATGTCCACGTCCTCGTCGCGCTGGCCGCGCGAGAGGGTGGGGTGCAGCGCGCCGGTCTCCGCGTCGACCAGGTAGGCCGCGAACGCGCCGGCGTCCCGGCGGAACAGCGTGTTGGACAGCGACACGTCCCCCCAGAAGAAGCCGGTCAGATGGAGCCGGACCAGCAGCGCGGCCAGCGCGTCGAGCAGCCGGTTGACGGTGTCCGGGCGCAGCGTGTGGGAGAACAGCGCCCGGTACGGCAGCGAGAACTGGAGATGCCTCGTCACCAGTACCGGCTCCAGCGGCTCGCCCGCGTCGTCCACCCGGTCGGCGACGATCGCCACCGCCTCCACGGCCGGCGCGTCGATCCGTTCGAGCTGGCGGAGCAGGTCGTACTCCTTCTGGGCCACCCGCTCGGCGGTCTCCTTGACCGCGTAGACCGTGCCCTCCAGCTTCACGAACCGGACCACGTGCCGGGAGATGCCCTGCGGCAGCGTGACCAGCCGGTCGGCCGGCCACTCCTCCAGCGGGGTGGTCCACGGCAGGTCCAGCAGCGCCGGGTTGAACAGGGCGGAGGTGATGCGCACCCGACCAGCATGTCAGCTCGTTGCATCTCGCGGGAGTTCACGTCTGTCAGCTGGGGGAGTGCATGCGTCGCAGCGCCGCGTGGGTGGTCGGGATCTGCGCGGTGGTCGCGCTGGGTGGGGTGGCGACGGCCGCGCCGAAGTCGGTGACCACGTTGCGGGTACAGGCGGCGGGCGCCCAGGAGAAGGCGGGTACGACCGAGCAGGTCACCCGTTCCCTGTCCTACGTCTCGGCGTCGCACACGTTGACGCTGAGCTACCCGGGCGCCTCCTACGTCAAGGTGCACTTCTCCCGGCTCGCCCTGCTGCCCGGGGACTGGCTGACCGTCACCGATCTGGAGGGCGGGCAGTCCATCGACTACCGGTTCGGGCTGCGTGACGAGTGGGCGATGTCGGTCGACGGCGACACCGCGGTCCTTACCCTGCACGGCCAGGGCGTACAACGGGCGGCGCGCAACGCGGCGATCACGGCCATGCGGGACGGGTCACCTACCGAAAGCGTCTGCGGTGGCGACGACTCCGCCGACGCGGTCTGCTACCGGTCCTCGGATCCGGTGGCGTACAACAACTCCCGCGCGGTGGCCCGGTTGCTGATCAACGGCGACGAGCTGTGCAGCGCGTGGCGGGTCGGCCCGGGCAACCGGATGCTGACCAACCACCACTGCTTCACGTCCACAGTGGACGCCCGCAACACTGAAGTGTGGTTCAACTACGAGTGCGCGATCTGCGGTGGCTTCGCGGTACGGCGACCGGTGAAGGTGTTCGCCGACAAGGTACTGGCGACCGACCCGACCCTGGACTACACCCTGTTCACCGTCCAGGACTTCGCGGCGGTACAGGCGTTCGGATTCCTCACCATCGACGACCGGGCGCCGGTGGCCGGCGAGGAACTGTACGTACCGCAGCACCCGGGCGGTGACCCGACGATCCTGGCGATCTCCTCGGACCAGGACCGGGGTGGCAACTGCCGGGTCGACGACCCGGCGGCCGACGGGTACGCGGTGGGCACCGACGTGTCGTACTACTGCGACACCGCTGGCGGCTCCTCGGGCTCGCCGGTACTTTCCCGGCGTACCAACAAAGTCATCGCGCTGCACCACTTCGGCGGGTGCCCGAACGCCGGCGTCCGCATCGACCTGATCTACCGGGAGATCGGCTCGCTACTGTAGCGGGGTGACCTCGTCCCGCCCGCCCCGCTCGTGGTGGCCCGACGCCGCGCTGCTCGCCGGATTCGTCGCGCTGACGCTGGCGTTGTGGGCCGGCTGGTTCCTCGGGCTCGATGTCGCGGTGCTGCACTGGGTCGACGCGCACCGGCCGCCGCCGCTGGACCGGCTCGCCGGCTGGGGCAACCATCTCGGGCAGGGCGGCGTCCTCACCGGGGTGGCGGCCGTTCTCGCGCTCGGGTTGGCGGGGTGGCGCCGGTCGGTACGTCCAGTGCTGCCGGTGGTGGCCGCGTTCGCGTCGACCTTCGCGAGCCTGACGGTCGTCAAGGACCTGACCCGCCGGCCGGCACCGCACGCGGCGATCGCGCATCCGGAACGGTTCGGGCTCGGCGGCGTCTCGTACCCGTCGGGGCACCTGGTCAACTCGATCGTCTGGTACGGGGTACTGGTGCTGCTGCTCGTACCGTGGCTCAGTCCCGGCGTACGGCGGGTGGTCCGGGTCGTACCGCCGGTCGTCCTGTCGGTCACGACGGTGTATCTGGGCTTCCACTGGGTGACCGATACCGTCGCCGGGATCCTGCTCGGGCTCCTCCTCGACCGTCTGATGCGCCGCATCCCCTGGCGACTCCCGGCGGGTTGAACCCAGCCTTACGTTGTACGATCGGGCAGCGACGAGGAGGATGCGGGTGACCACCCAGGCCGAGCCGGGAGTCGAGCCCCGGACTCCGCTGAGCAGAGCGCGGGTCCTGCGGGCAGCGGTCAGGATCGCCGACGAACGCGGCATCGAGTCACTGACGATGCGCCGTCTGGCGGAGGAGCTCGGGGCCGAGGCCATGTCGCTCTATTACCACGTGGCCAAGAAGGACGACGTGCTCGACGGCATCGTCGATGCCATCGCGATGGAGATCAACGACGTCGTCGACCGGATCGACGCACCCGCGCGGGCGGGCGACTGGAAGACGGCCGTACGCCAGCGGATCCTGTCTGCTCGCGAGGTCCTCCTGCGCCACCCGTGGGCGCCCGGCTTCTTCGAGAGCCGTACCAACGTGAGCCCGGCGGTGCTGCGCTACTACGACCGGCTGGTCGGGCTGATGCGGGAGGGCGGCCTTTCCTACGACCTGGCCCACCGGGCGTTGCACGCCCTGGGCAGCCGGGCGCTGGGGTTCACGCAGGAGCTGTTCGATCCGGGCGCCGGACCTGGCGCCGGACCTGGCGATGCGGAGAGCGAGGCCATGCTCGCGAGCATGGCCGGCGAGCTTCCGCACCTCGCCGGCATGATGATGGAAGTCGTCCACGACAAGCCCGCCTCCACCCTGGGTTGGTGCGACGCGCAGGCCGAGTTCGAGTTCGGACTCGATCTGATCCTCAACGGTCTGGACCGGAT
>VAXX01000074.1 GCA_005885115.1 Actinomycetota bacterium
ATCAGGCGGCCGTTGACCAGCAGGTCCGCCGGGCTGCCCGCGGCCCGGTCCAGGTCGACCACGGCACCGGGGGACAGGGACAGCAGCTCCCGTACGCTCATCCGGGTCCGGCCCAGCTCGGCGGAGACCTCCATCTCCACGTCGTGCAGCAGGTCCAGCCCGCGGCTCGGGGAGGCGGGAGCGGCGGTACCGGGGACGGCGAGCTCGTCGATCGCCGGCAGCCCGTACGCGGTGGCCCCGCCGGTACCCGGCCACGGGGTCAGGACGAGCGCGACGGCGGCCCGTACCTCCTCGCCGTCCAGCAGCGGTACGACGACGAGCTCACCCTTGGCGGCCAGGGATCCCAGCGCCACGGCCGGCTCCAGGACCTGCCCCGGGTCGACCACCACCGGGCCGAAGACGCCGGCCGCGGCGTCCAGTGCCGGGCGTACCGCCTTGGTCAGGTCGAGCTCGCCCAGCGGGCTGTTCTGCAGCGCGTCGGCCAGGTCCTGGCCCACCAGGACGGCGACCTCCCCGGTCGCGGTGCCGCCGAACCGGGCGGACACGGCCTGCCCGGGCGGGACGGTGTCCGGTACCCCGGGCAGCGGCGTACCGACCTGGAGCGGGCTGCTGGAGGGCAGTACCGCCAGCGCGGCCTCGGCCGCCTGGGTAGCCAGCCGGAGCTGCTCGTCAACCTGAGTGGCGGTCATGACCGGCGGTCCTCCTTGGGCCCGGGTACCACCAGGCAGGCCAGGCGGGAGCCGTGGTTACCCGGTACGGCGTGGGCGAACGTGGTGTCGTTGACGGTCACCGCCAGCGGCGCGGCGACCGGATGGGCCAGCGGTACGACGTCGCCCGGGCGCAGCCCGACGATGTCGCTGGAGCGCATCCGGATCGGCCGGAACCGGACGGCCACGTCGATCGGGGCGCTGGTCAGGCCCTGGGTGATGTTCCGGTGCGCGGTGCGCTTGGCGGCCAGCTCGGTTTCGGACAGCTCGATGTCGGTGCCGTGGTTACGCAGGATCGGCAGCATCGAGGCGAACGGCAGGCACAGCGTCGCCACGCACTCCTCGTTGCCGACCTTCATCTCGAACGAGGCGACGATGAGCAGGTCGGAGGGCGGGAAGCCCTGCAGGAACTGGGAGCCGTACTCGATCCCGCCCAGCCGGGCGGTGACGTCGACCAGGCCCTCCAGCCCGTACGCCAGCTCGCCCAGGATCCGGTCGAGCAGGCTGCGCAGCAGCGGCATCTCCAGGTCGGTCAGCGGGCGTTCGGGCTGCGGCCCGCCGGGCCCACCGAGCATGTGGTCCAGGCTGGTCATCACGGTCGGCAGGGAGATCTCCAGCAGGGTCGAGCCGCCGACCGGTTCCAGGCTGACTGTGGCGATCATGGTGGGGTTGCTGAGGGTGGCGATGTACTCCTCGATCGTGAGCTGTTCGATCGCGAGCAGGCTGACCTGGCACTGCGCCCGGAGCCGGGTGTTGAGCAGGGTACCGAAGCCACGGGCGAAGGTCTCGAAGGCGATCTGGAGCAGCCGTACGTGCTCCCGGGCCAGCTTGATCGGGCGGTGGAAGTCGTAGGGCTGCAGGCCGGGGCTGCCGCTGCGCCGGCTGAGGCGGCCGCGTACGCGGTTGACGGAGGCGGTGGGCGGTGACTGGGCCACGTCCTCATCATCGGCACGCGGTACGGCCTAGTTGAGTGGAATGCCCCTATTGCATCACGAACTCGGTGAAGTAGATGTCCATGATCTTGTCGTCGTACGCCTTCTCGACCGACTTGAGCAGTTCCGCCTTGGCCCGCGAGCGGGCGTCCGCCGAGGCGTACTCGGCCATGTTGTGGTTGCTGAACTCGGCGACCGTGAGGTCCAGCGCCTGGCTGCCGTCCACCTTGTCGCCGGCGTCCGCGGTGGTCTGCAGGGCGAGGTGGATCTTGAGGTAGTGCCCGCCGGCCAGGTTCACCGTGATCGCGTCCAGCGGGAGCACCGCACCGGGTACCGGCTTGGGCTTGACGGTGGGCTTGCTCGACGAGCCGAACATGAAGTACGCCGCGCCGCCCCCACCGCCGAGCAGCAGTACCGCCGCGACGATCATGATCAGCTTCTTCTTCGACTTCTTCGTGGGCTCGGCCTCGACGGCGTTCGGGGTCTCGCTCATGATCGTCAACCTTCGGTTCGGTGGGTCAGTTGGCGGCCGAGGGCAGCAGTGCCCGCTCGCCGGCCGGCAGCGTGGACAGGACCACGATGTCAACCCGGCGGTTCATCGTCGGTGCACGCGGGTCGCTGGGCGGGAGCAACGGTCGGGTACCGGCGAACCCGGCGGCCGACAGCCGGTCGGTCGCGATGTGGTGGCTGACCAGGTACCGGACGACGGCACTGGCCCGCGCCGTGGACAGCTCCCACGCGCTGGGGTAGTTGACCGTGGGTACCGGAAGCTGGTTGGTGTGCCCGTCGACCTCGATGCGGTTGGGCAGCGCGGACAGCGTCGGTACCACCGCGTCGATGATCTGGCGCCCGGGCGCCAGCAGGTCGGCGCGGTCCCCGGCGAAGACCACCGAGCTGGTCACCACGGTGACCACCAGCCCGCGCTCGTCGATCGAGAAGATCACGTTCTTGTCCAGGTTGCGTGCCTTGAGCGCGGTGGTGATCTGCTCCTGGATCTTCTTGAGGTTATCGATCTCGCGCTGGACGTCGGCGGCCGTCTTGCCGGCCCGGTCCCGGTCCGCCGCGGCGATCGCCGCCTTCGCGGCCGCGCTGGTGGTATCCGTGCTCGGTGCCCCGGCCGCGCCGGAGGTGGCCAGGCCGGGGTCGATGTGCGGCAGCATCGGGATCGCCGAGGTGTCGTTGCCCTTGCCGTCGAGTACCGCCGCCTGACCCTGGAACGCCACGGTCTTGGCGCCGAACCCGGCCTTGAGCCCGTCGGCGAGCGCGGCGAACTTCTTCTTGTCCACCTGGCTCATCGCGAACAGCACGATGAACAGCACCATCAGCAGGGTCAGCATGTCGGCGTAGGTGATCAGCCAGCGCTCGTGGTTCTCGTGCTCCTCGTCATGCCCGCCGCCGTGCTTCTTGCGCGACGGCATCCTCTTGTGCGACACGTCAGGCCGCCTTCTTGTCGGCTTCGCCCGGCGGCAGCAGGCTCTTGAGCTTCTGCGCCACCAGGCGCGGGTTCGACCCGGCCTGGATGGCCATGACGCCCTCGATGGCCAGCTCCATCTGCCCGCACTCCAGCTCGGACAGGCGCTTGAGCCGGTTGCCCAGCGGCAGGAACACGACGTTCGCCAGCATGACGCCCCAGAGGGTGGCCACGAAGGCACCGGCGATCAGCTCGCCCAGCTTCGACGGGTCGGACAGGCTGGACAGCACGTGTACCAGGCCCAGGACGGTACCGATGATGCCGATCGTCGGCGAGAACCCGCCCATGTCGGCGAACACCTTCGCGCCGGACTTGTCGGCCTTGCGCTTGGCGTCGATCTCGGCGTGCATGATCTCGCCGAGCTCCTCCGGGTCGGTACCGTCGATGGCCATCTCCAGGCCGCGACGCAGGAACGGGTGGCTGACGCCCTTGGCCGCGTCCTCCAGCGCCAGTAGCCCCTCGCGGCGGGCCCGCTCGGCCAGCTTCACGATGGAGTCGACCAGTTCGCCGGGCGCGGTCACCTTGCCGGTGAAGGCCAGCTTGAGCTGGTTGACGATGCCGAGGGTGTCCTTGAGGACGCCGCCGGCCATGGCGGCGCCGAGGGTGCCACAGATGACCAGGACCAGTGGCGGTACCAGGATGATCGAGGTCGGGCTGCCGCCCTCCATGATCTGGGCTCCGAAGATCCCACCAAAGGCGAGGACGATGCCGACGAGGGCGGCGAGATCCATTTACCGCTCCCGCGGGTGCATCGGGAGGACCTTGCCGCCGTGCTCCCGGCCGGTACGCCGGGTGGGCTCGGTGAAGGCCTCAGTGAACTGTTGGGCTTGTGCCAGTACGCTCGCCCGGTACGACCGGACCAGCTCGATGAACTCGTCTACCGACTCGGCGATCACGTACTTGGTTCCGTCGACCAGCGTCACCACGGTGTCCGGGGTGCTGTCGGCCCGCTCGACGAGGTCGGGGTTCAGGGCGAACTCCGGGCCGTTGAGGCGCGTCACGAGGATCACGACTAATCCGTCCTTGACTTTCTCGGGTGGGCGACTGCTCGGGTGGGCGACTGTGGGCATGAGCGGTCCGTTGCCGTCGTCCTATGCATCGACCGGGCCGGTCTGCCCCTGAGGGGAAGACCGGCCCGGCCAGGGTGCGGTTGGGTTAGGACGGACTAATGCTTGATGTTGACGAGGTCCTGGAGGATCTCGTCGGAGGTGGTGATGACGCGGGAGTTGGCCTGGAAGCCGCGCTCGGCGATGACCAGGTTGGTGAACTCCTGGGCGAGGTCGACGTTGGACATCTCCAGCGCGCCCTGCTGCAGGACGCCCCGCCCGGCGCTGCCGGCCACACCGAGCTGCGGGGTACCGGAGTTGGCCGTGGTCTGGAAGGTGGAGTTGCCCGCCTTCTCCAGGCCGTTGGGGTTGCTGAAGCTGGCCAGGGCGAGCTGGGCCAGGGTCTGCTTGAGCCCGTTGGAGAAGACGCCGGTCAGCGTCCCGTCCTGGGAGATGGTGAAGGACTGGAGGGTACCGGCGGCCGAACCGTCCTGCTGGATGGCGCTGACCGTGGACTGCCCCGAGTAGCTGGTCACCCCGGACAGGTCCACGTTGACCCCGTTGACGGTCATCGTCGTGGGCGAGGGGGTCGACCCGTTGGCGGCGAAGTTGAGGGTGCTCGGGCCGGAGCTGACCGCGCCGTCGTTGAGCGTGACCGACCACTGGGTCGGGGTGACCTTCGTGAACGATGCGGACAGGGTGACCTGGTTGCCCTGCGCGTCGTAGGTGGTCATCGAGGTCACGATCGGGCTGGGGCTGGTCGTGTCGCCGGGCAGGTTGCCCCCGATGGTGACCAGACCGGTGGCCTTGGGCGGCAGCAGCGTACCCATGGGTAGCTGGATCGGCGAGATCGCCGAGTTGGTGTTGACCACGCCGTTGTTGCCCGACCAGCCCTGCACCACGCCGCCGTCGGAGGTCACCAGGGAACCGTTGGTGTCGAAGGAGAACGAGCCGTTGCGGGTGTACAGGTCCTGCCCGGCGTTCTGGACGACGAAGAACCCGTCGCCCTGGATCATCAGGTCGGTGCTGCGGCCGGTGGTCTGCGCGGCGCCCTGGGAGAAGTTGTTCGAGATGCCGCCCAGGCGCACGCCCAGGCCGATCTGGGCCGGGTTGGTACCGCCGACCCCACCCTGCGGCGCGCCGGCCGAGCGGACCAGCTGGCTGAGCGTGTCCTCGAACGTGGTCTGGCTCGACTTGTAGCCGGTGGTGTTGACGTTAGCGATGTTGTTACCGGTGGTGTCCATCATCTGCTGGTGCGCACGCAGCCCGCTGATGCCGGAGAACAGGGAACGGAGCATGTCTGGTCACTTTCGTTGGGAGTGGGGCCGGTCAGCCGGCGCTGCTGCGGACTTCCGTCACCGAGGACAGCGGCACATCCGTGTTGCCGACCTTGAGGGTCGGTTCGCTGCCCGAGAGCTTGGCGGAGGAGACGACACCGGAACCGGTGTGCCCGTCCGTGGTGGTGTAGGAGACGGTACGGCCGACCATGTCGCTGGCCGCCTGGAGACGCTGCGCGGTGACCATGCTCTGCTGCGTGGTCAACATCTCGGTGAGCTTCTCCACCTGGGTGAACGTCGCGGTCTGGGCCATCAGCTGGTTGGAGTCCATCGGCTTGCTCGGGTCCTGGTACTTCATCTGGGCCACGAGCAGCTTCAGGAAC
>VAXX01000075.1 GCA_005885115.1 Actinomycetota bacterium
ATGCGGGCTTCGGAGTCGAGCTGGATGTACCCGCCGCCGCCGCGGACGATGCTCGCCGCCGTCGCCAGGCCCAGCCCCGCGGCGGTCGGCTTGGTGGTGAAGAACGGTTCGAAGGCGCGCGCCCGGGTCTCCGGGTCCATCCCCGCCCCGGTATCCGCGATGACCAGCCGGACGAACCGCCCGCTCGTCGCCGGATCGTCGAGCTGACCCGGCTCAATATCGACGTTCGTCGCCTGGATCGTCAGTACCCCGCCGCGCGGCATCGCGTCGCGGGCGTTCGCCGCGAGGTTGACCAGGGCCTGCTCCAGCGGACCGCGTTCGGCCCGGACGGCGGCGACGTCGGCGTCGGCGCTGATGTTGAGCTGGATGTGCTCGCCGAGGGTACGGCTGAGCAACTGCTTGATGTCGTCGAGCAGGTCCGTCACGGATACCGTGACCACCCGGCCACCGCCCCGGCCGAAGGCCAGTAGCTGGTGGGCCAGCGCCCGACCCCGTACCGCCGCGTCCACGATCTCGGTCGCCAGCCGGTGCTCGGTCGAGTCCGGTACCGCCTCCCCGGCGATCACCTCCGCCGACCCGGCCACCACGGTCAGCAGATTGTTGAAGTCGTGGGCGATCCCGCCGATGAGCTGGCCGAGGCTGTCCAGGCGGCGCAGGTGGTCCAGCTGGCGCTTGAGCCCGCGCGCCTGGATCCGGTCGGTCACGTCGGTGACCATGCACAGCGACCCGTCCGGCTGGCCGTGCTCGCCGGGTAGCGGCCCGGCGGACACCTGTACCCAGCGGACCGCCCCGTCCGGCCGGACCAGCCGGGTCTCGAACACCCCGCACCGGCCGTCCCGGCACTCGGCCAGCCACCGGGACAGCTCGGTCTGGCCGGAGCGGTCCAGGAAGCCGTGCAGCGGGGCCCCGAGCAGCTTCTCCCGGCGCAGCCCGAGCAGGTGCGGATCCGCCGGTACCGCTCCTCGGAGACGTGTACCCGCTCGGCCGCCCGCGCGCCCTTGAGAGCCAGCGCCAGTTCCCCGGCGATGTCCCAGGCGAGGTCGACCTCCTCGTCGCTGTACCCGGAGCCCGGCGTGGTCCGGGCCAGCACGAGGTACCCCAGGTAGGCGTTGTCGGCGACGATCGGGCACAGCACGCCGGCGGCCACCTCGGCGGCGGTCAGCGCATCGGGGGGCAGCGCGACCGGTTCCCGGAAGGTCGGCAGCACCACGGCCAACTCAAGCCGTTCGGCGATCGCGTGCGCCCTGCCGGGCTCGGGATGCTGCATGGTCAGCGGCTCGTACCCGCCGTCCGCGCGGATCAGCCGGACCCCGGCGCAGTCGCCGATCAGCTCGGTCGCGGCCCGCGCCGCGATGTTCACCACGGCGTCGACGCGGTCGGCCGCCGCGGTCAACGCCAACGACAGATCGGCCAACGCATGACCGGGCCACGCCAGCACACCCATGGCACACACTATTAACGAGAAATCGGGTGTAAGTGGGCTAATCCCGGTAACGTCGGCGACAGGGATCGCGTTCGCGACGGGGGCTGACGATGGCGTATGGGGGAGTCGCGGTGGACGGCGACCTGTCCAACTACCAGCAGATGATCGAGAGCATCACCGAGTACGAGGTGATCCGGCTGGACCGGGACGGCACGATCCGGACCTGGAGCCACGGGGCGCGCCGGCTCAAGCAGTACACCGCCGACGAGGTCATCGGTCGACACGTGTCGATGTTCTACACCGAGGAGGACGCCCGGGCCGGGCTCGCCGACCGGGAGCTGTCCGCCGCGGTACGCGACGGTCGCTTCGAGACCGAGGGCTGGCGGATGCGCA
Organism: Actinomycetota bacterium; assembly: GCA_005885115.1. Taxonomy (GTDB): domain Bacteria; phylum Actinomycetota; class Actinomycetes; order Mycobacteriales; family Micromonosporaceae; genus AC-43. The sequence continues at coordinate 1,817 of VAXX01000075.1, forward strand.
AGGACGGCAGCCGGTTCTGGGCCAACGTCATCATCAGCCCGATCGTGGACGAGAGCCAGGAGCTGGTCGGCTTCGTCAAGGTCACCCGCGACCTGACCGAACGGCGCGAGCAGGAGCGGCTGGTCCAGCGCCAGCGCGACGAGATCCTGGAGCTGTCCACGCCGGTGATCCAGGTGTGGGACAAGGTGCTGGTGTTGCCGGTGATCGGGACGCTGGACAGCATGCGCGCCGCCCGGCTGACCGAGGGTCTGCTGGAGCGGATCGCGCTGGAGCAGGCCGAGGTGGTCATCCTCGACATCAGCGGGGTACCGGCGATCGACACCGACGTGGCCCAGCACCTGCTCAAGACCGTCGAGGCCGCCCGGCTGATGGGCACCGAGAGCATCCTGTCCGGGGTACGCCCGGAGACCGCCCAGGCCATCGTGCACCTGGGCATCGAGCTGGGTACCCTGCGCAGCCGCAACAGCCTGCGCGACGCCCTGCAACTGGCGCTGCGCCTGGTCGGCACCGACGCGCTCGCGGAACGGGAAAGCATCCATGCCTGACGAGGTGCCCATCATGCGGATGGGACCGAACCTGCTGGTGACGCTCCAGGGCAACCTGGAGGACACCACCGTGGAGCAGATCGAACGGGCGGTGACCCACGAGGTGGCCCGGTACGCCTCCACCGGCGTACTCATCGACGTCAGTGGACTGTCCATTGTGGACTCGTTCGTGGCCCGGGTGATCGCCCGGCTGGTCGCCATGGTCCGGCTGCTCGGTGCCGACGCGACGATCGTGGGACTCCAGCCGGCCGTGGCCATCACGCTGGTGGAGCTGGGCGTACCGATGGGGCATGTGCGCACCGCCCGCAACGCCGAACAGGGCATGGCGCGGCTGCGCGCGCTGCGCCGCGAACGTGTCGATTCGGCATGACCCTCATGACCGCCGCCCCAGCCGTCCGCATCGCCGTCAACGGCGAGGCGGATCTGCTGCGGGTGCGGTCGGCGCTGCGCGCCCAGGCGCAGCTCGCCGGGCTGCGGCTGACCGCGGAGACCAAGCTGGTCACCGCCGGCAGCGAGCTGGCCAGAAACATCGTCCGGTACGCCACGTACGGGCAGGGCGTCGTGGACATCGAGCTGCTCACGATGGGCGAGCGCAGCGGCGTACGGGCGGTCTTCGTCGACCACGGCCCGGGGATCCCCGACCTGGACGCGGCCCTGCGCGACGGGTGGAGTACGGGCGGCAGCCTCGGGCTCGGGCTGCCCGGCGCGCGGCGCCTGGTCGACGAGTTCAGCATCGAGTCGGGAGCCACCGGCACGACGGTGGCGATCGAGCAATGGTCCCGCTGAGGCAGTCCAGCCACGACCGGTTCCGGATAACCGCCGAGGCGGACGTCGGCGCGGTACGCCGGGCCGTCGCCGGGTACGCCGACCAGGTGCACGCGACCCCGGCCGGCCGGGGCCGCGCTGAGCTGGTCGCCACGGAACTGGCCACCAACCTCGTCCGCCATGCCGATCCCGGTGGCTTCGTGCTGGTCCGGCCGGTACCGCCGGACGGGGTCGAGCTGCTCGCGGTGGACCACGGTCCGGGCATCGCCGATCCGGCCGCCGCGATCGACGGGCGTACCCCGACTCCGTACGGGCTGGGCCGGGGCCTGGCCGCGGTCCGGCGCGCGTCGGCGGAGTTCGACCTGTACACCGAGCCGGGCCGGGGCACCGTCGTGCTGTCCCTGGTCGGGGTCACCGGGACGGTACCCGCCCCGCGTACCTGGGCCGGACTGTCCGTCGCGGTCGCCGAGGTGTGCGGGGACGGCTGGGCGGTGGCCCCGGTACCGGACGGGCTCGCGGTGGTCGTGGTCGACGGGCTCGGGCACGGCGTGGCCGCGTCGGTCGCGGCGGACGCCGCGATCGACGCGTTCGCCAAGGACCCGGCGGACCTGACCGGGTACCCGGGCCGGGCCAACGATCTCATGCGCCCCACCCGGGGCGGCGCGGTCGCGGTGTGCCGGCTACGCCCCGACCGGGTCGAGTACCTGTCGGTCGGCAACGTCAACGGCCGGGTGGTCAACGTCGCCGACGAGCGGGGCATGGTCGGTACCAGCGGTACGGTCGGGCTCAACGCGGTACCGCCCCGGGTCCGGCAGGCCAGCCTCGGCTGGGCGCCCGGCGGCGTACTCGTGCTGTGGACCGACGGGCTGACCAGCCGGGTACAGGTGTCCGAGCGCCCCGGCCTGCTCGCGCACCATCCCGCGGTGGTCGCCGCCACCCTGTACCGGCAGCACAGCCGGGAACGGGACGACGCGACGATCGTCGTCCTGCGCCATCCGGAGCGGCGATGACCGATGCCGAACTGGCCCAGCGCCTCGCGGCCAGCGAGGCCGAAGCCGCCGCGCTCCGGCAGGAGCTGGAGGAGACCAGCCGTGGCCTGATGGCGGTGTACGCCGAGCTGACCCAGCAACGCGAGGAACTGGAGCGCGCCCGTACCGCCGCCGAGCACGCCAGCCAGGCCAAGGCGGCGTTCCTGGCCAACATGAGCCACGAGATCCGGTCCCCGCTCAACGCCGTACTCGGCTTCACCAGCCTGCTGCTGGACACCACGCTCGACGCCGAGCAGGTGGACTACGCCGAGACGATCCGGGCGGCCGGTAACCACCTGCGCGGGGTCATCGACGACATCCTCGACCTGTCGAAGATCGACTCTGGCCGGTTGGAGCTGGAGCGGATCCCGTTCGACCTGGTGACCTGCGTGGAGGAGGCGGTCGGCATCGTCGCGCCGAAGGCCGAGGAGCAGGGCCTGGCGCTGGCCGCGCTGTTCCCGCCGGACGCTCCGGTGACGCCGGTCGGCGACCCGGTACGGCTGCGCCAGATCCTGGTGAACCTGCTCTCCAACGCGGTCAAGTTCACCCAGCGCGGCGAGGTGAGCGTCGAGGTGGTGGTCGAGCCGGTCGACGCCGCGCGGTGCCGGCTGGCCTTGCGGGTACGCGACACCGGCATCGGTATCCCCGCCGACTCGGTCGAGAAGATCTTCGCGCCGTTCACCCAGGCGGACACCTCCACGACCCGCAACTTCGGCGGTACCGGCCTGGGCCTGGCGATCTGCCGGGAACTGTCCACCCGGATGGGCGGCGGGATCACGGTGACCTCGACCGTCGGGGTCGGCTCGACGTTCACCTGCACCGTCGAGGTCGGGCTGGCCGGACCGGCCCGGCTCGCCGATCCCGGGGACCAGCCGCTGTCCGGACGGCGGATCCTGGTCCGCCACGAGTACCCGGTGGTGGCCGAGTCGATCGCCCGGCACCTGGGTACCTGGGGAGCCGAGCTGACCACCGATCCGTCCATTGTGGACTGTGCGGTGCTCGGTACGCTCGACTTCGCCCCGGACGTACCGGTGGTGGTGGCCGTACCGCTGGCGGTCCGGCGTACCCTGCCGGACTCGGCGCTCGCGGTGTCCGTACCGGTCCGGCGGACCGCGCTGCGCCTGGCCGTCCTGGCCGCCCTCGGGCAGCACCAGCCCGGCCCGAAGCCGGGTACCCCGAAACCGGCGCCCGGACGGAGCCTGCGCATCCTGGTCGCCGAGGACAACCTGGTCAACCAGCGGGTCGCCGCGCTCATGCTGGAGCGCCTGGGATACCGGGCGGACCTGGTCGCCGACGGGCAGCAGGCGGTCGCGGCGATGCTCGCGCAGGACTACGACCTCGTCCTCATGGATCTGCACATGCCCAGGCTGGACGGCCTCGCGGCGGCCCGGCAGGCGCGGGAACGGCGGCCCGGCAACCGCCCCCGGATCGTGGCGATGACCGCGAGCGCCACCGACGAGAGCCGCCGGGCGTGCCTTTCCGGCGGCATGGACGACTTCCTGACCAAGCCGGTGGAGCCGGCCGAGCTGGCCCGGGTCGTCGCGGACGCGGCCCGGCACGGCGGGAAACGGCGGATCCTGTACGTCGACGACAACCCGATGATCATCGCGCTGGTCGAACGGATCCTGCGCCGGGAACCGGAGCTGACCCTGCTCACCGCCGGGCGCGGGGACACCGCGCTGGAGCTGGCCGGCAGGTACCTGCCCGATCTGGTCTTCCTCGACCTGCACCTGCCCGACATGACCGGTCAGGACCTGCTCAAGCACCTGCGCGCCGACCCGCGTACCCGCACCGTGCCGGCCATCGTGGTCAGCGGCGCGATCTCGGCCGAGGCCGCCGAGGAGCTCGACCAGCTCGGCGCGGCCGCGATCCTGGCCAAGCCCTTCGAGCCGGCCCAGTTGCGGGCGCTGGTCAGCTCCGGGGCAGCGGATGCAGGGTGACGTCGGCGAGCGTACCGGCGTCGATGCGCGCGGTCAGGAAGGTGGCCACCGGCTGGCGCCGGCGGTCGGTGGGCGAACCCGGATTGAGCAGCCGCATCCCGCCCGGCGCCACGGTGTCCCACGGGATGTGGCTGTGCCCGAAGACCAGGACGTCCACCCCCGGAAACCGGGCCGCGCAGCGTACCTCCCGGCCGGTGGCGGCACCGGTCTCGTGGACCACCGCCAGCCGTACCCCGTCGACGGTCAGCCAGGCCACCTCGGGCAGCCGGGCCCGCAGTGGCGGCCCGTCGTTGTTGCCGTACACGCCGAGCAGCATCCGGGCCCGGGCCGTCAACCGGTCCAGCAGGTCCACGTGCACCCAGTCACCGGCGTGGATGACCAGGTCGGCGGCGTCGATCGCCTGCCACAGCGGTTCGGGCAGGTCACGCGCTCGCGCCGGCAGGTGGGTGTCGGCGGTGATGACCAGCCGGGTCACGGTACGGACAGCCGCTCGCCGATCCGGCTGCGCGGGCCCTGGTTGACCTCGTGATGGTGCTGCGGCTCGGCGTACCAGCTCAGGCCCAGTACGGCCACCAGCGTGGTCAGGAAGCCCAGCCCGGCCATCCACTCCAGGCCCGGCCAGATCCGGTCGCCGAGCAGGACCAGGCCGATCACGGCCGCGGGTACCGCCGCCGACGCGTCCATCGCCGCGACCGCCGCCGTGGTCGAGCCGCGCTGCATGGCCAGGCCCAGCAGGAGCTGCCCGACGGCCGAGTGGGCCAGGACGAGGTAGAGCAGCGGGTCGACCGGGAAGTGGCTCAGCGGCTCGCCGGCCAGCGGGCGGGAGGCCACCGCGGCCGCGCCGAAGGCCAGCCCCGCCAGCGAGCCGAGCACCACCGAACCGGGCGCGCCGCGCAGGCGCACCGCGAACACCCCGGCCGCCGCGATGACCACGATCGCCACCGCGAGCGCGCCGGTCTCGACCATGGTGAGCTGGCGGGAGGGGGCCGGTTCGGCCGCGATGATCAGTCCGGCCACGCCGAGGCCGAGCCCGCCGAGCAGCAGGACCTCCGCGGCGGGCAACCTCCACTTCAGCAGGAGTACGCCCAGCAGCGCGGTCACCCCGAGCCCGGCGGCCACACTGGCCTGGACCAGGAACAGTGGCAGGTCGCGCCGGGCCAGGAAGGCCAGCACGAAACCCACGATCTGGAAGCCGAGCCCCAGCAGGTACGTCCGGTGACCGGCCAGGCGCAGCAGCAGGCTCGGCCGGAACCGCTGTTCATGACTGGTACGGGCGGCCGCGATCGACTGGAGCAGGTTGGCCACGCCGTAGGCGAGGATCATCGCGGCGAGATAGAGCCAACCTGATGAGAACATTTGACACTCACTGTACGTGTCCCAGCCGGTCGAGCACGTCGGGATGGAGCTTTCCGTTGGTCGCCACGGCGCTGCCGCCGCTGGGTCCGGGCTGCCCGGCCAGGTCGGTGAAGGTACCCCCGGCCTCGGTCACGATCGGCACCAGCGCGGCCAGGTCCCACAGCGACAACTCCGGCTCCACCATGATGTCCACGGCTCCCTCGGCGACCAGCATGTACCCGTAGAAGTCCCCGTACGACCGGTTGCGCCAACTGCGCCGGATCAGGTCGAGCATCCCGTCCAGCCGCCCGGCCTCCTCCCAGTACCGCAGGTCCGAGTAGCAGAACGAGGCATCGGCCAGCCGGGAGACGCCGGACACCCGGATCGGGGTGGCCGCCGCCTGGTGCCGGCCGGCGAAGGCGCCGTGCCCGCGCCCCGCCCACCAGCGCCGACCCAGGGCCGGGGCGGACACCATCCCGACCACCACCTGGTCGCCTTCCATCAGCGCGATCAGGGTGGCCCAGATGGGTACGCCCCGGATGAAGTTCTTCGTACCGTCGATGGGGTCGATCACCCACTGCCGGTTCCCCGGTCCGGCGGCGGCTTCCACCACGCCGAACTCCTCACCGAGCACCCCGTCGCGGGGCCGGGCCCGGGCCAGTGTGGCGCGCAGGGCGCGCTCCACGGCGGTGTCCGCGTCGGAGACCGGGGTCAGGTCGGGCTTGCTGTCCACGTGCAGGTCCAGCGCCCGGAACCGGGCCATCGACACCGAGTCCGCGGTGTCCGCGAGCACGTGGGACAGCGCGAGATCGTCGGCGTAACCGGCCATGGTGGGAGAACCTATCAGCCGGCGCGTACCGGAGTGCTGGTGGCGCCGGGGATGTCGACGGTACCGCCGGTTGCCGTCACGCGTACCCGGGGGTGGACGGTCAGCCCCGGCCACCCGGTGACGGTCAGGTCCCGGACGGTGACCAGCGGCCGACCCCGTACCCACGCCACGGTCGTACCGGCGGGGACCACCACGTACCGCTGAATCGCCGTTTCGGCCGCCTCGACCAGCCGCTGCGCCGCCGCCAGGACGGTGGGCAGCAGTTGCGCGGTCGGCGCGGCCTGCCCGAGTACCGCGCCGACGATCGTCACCACCTGCCCGTCGCGCTCCAGCCGCGCCGCGAACAGCAGGCACCCGCCCGCCGCGTTGGTCGAACCGGTCTTGATCCCGATGATGCCGTCCTGCCCGAGCAGCGTGTTGTAGTTCCGGATCACCCCGGCGACCGGGATGGTCGCCTCGGGAAGCGCGACGAGCTGCGCGAACGCCGGTACGGTCAGCGCCCGTTCGGCCAGCCTGAGCTGGTCCGGGGCCGTGCTCACGGTCGCCCGGTCCAGCCCGGACGGGTCGGTGTACCGGGTGTCGGCCATCCCGAGCGCGGCCGCCTGCGCGTTCATCGCCGCGACGAACGTCGCCGGGTCGCCCGCGTCCCACCGCGCCAGCAGCCGGGCGATGTTGTCGGCTGAGGGCAGCAGCAGGGCTTCGAGGGCCTGCCGCTCGGTGAGCACCTCCCCGGCGGCGACCCGGACCAGGGACTGGCGCCCGGCCGCCTCGGTGGCGTACGCGGCGGCCTCCTGCGCGGAGACGGTCAGCGCCGGGCCGTCGTCGGCCGGTCGGAGCGGGTGGTCGCGCAGCACCAGGTACGCGGTCATCACCTTGGCCACGCTGGCGATGGGTACCGGCCGGACCGCACCGGAGGAGCCCAGGCTGCCGAGCCCGGCCACCTCGACCGTGGCCTGGCCGGTGGCCGGCCAGGGCAGCACCGGCGGCGTACCCGCGATGGTGTGTACATCGGCCAACGTGACGACCACCGGGGGCGGGGCGGCCAGCGGCGGGGCCGCCGGCGCCGCGGGGGTCAGCCACCGCCCGACCGCCAGCGCACCGCCACCTAGGACCAGCACCAGGGCCAGCGGGAGCGCCGCCCACCACAGCCGGCGGCCGGTCAACCCCATGATCCCCCCGTCGGTACGCCCTGCCGGTGCAGCCTAACCGGCCGCGGGAGGTTAACTTTCCCAGGTGCGACCGGAAGCGCTGTGTGGCCTGCTGGCCGAGGAGGAGAGACTGCGGGTGTACGCGGCCGTGCTGCTCGGTGCCGGCACGCCGAGCGAGGTCGCCGCGCGCAGCCGCCTACCCGCCCGGGACGTGGTGATCGCCCTGCGGCGCCTGGAGACCGGCGGCCTGTTGAGCATCGTCGACGGCCGGTACGTGGCGGAGACCGGCGCGTTCAAGGACGCCGTCCGCGAGTACGGGCCCGAAGCCACGCCCGACGAGCCGCTGGAGCCGGACCGGCAACGGTCGGCCGTCCTGCGCGCGTTCCTCCGCGACGGCCGGCTGCTCCAGCTCCCCGCCGCCCGGGCCAAGCGCCGGATCGTGCTCGAACACATCGTGGCCTGCTTCGAGCCCGGGGTCCGGTACCCCGAGCGGGCCGTGGACGCGATCCTGCGCGCCTGGTACGACGACTACGTCACACTGCGCCGGTACCTCATCGACGAGGACCTGATGGCCTGGGAGAACGGCCTGTACTGGCGGGCCGGCGGCTACGTCGACGTCTCCTGATCGGGCTCGTCCAGGCCGATGCTGGACTGGGAGGCCAACAGCCGGCGGAACGAGGCGAGCCGGCGCGGGTCGGCACCGCCGGCCGCCACGAGCGC
>VAXX01000076.1 GCA_005885115.1 Actinomycetota bacterium
GGCATCACAGCGCTATCGGCGCTGACGTGCGATGCGGGACGCTGCGAAGGCCCCGACCGGCATGGTCGGGGCCTTCGCCCGCGTCAAGACAGTGTGTGGAAACACCGGCGCCCGGGCCGGCGGGCGCCGCCCCGGGCGCCGACCGCCGGCTACAGGTGCACCTGGCCGAGCGGCGCCCGGTGGCTACGGAACGCGTTCCCAGCCCGGGGCGCACGGCACGGGTGCCGAGTGGCAGCTGGGCGCTGCGTCTGCCGGTCAGGGGTCGTTGACCTCGACGTGCAGGATGGCGCAGTCGCTGTTGTTTGGAGTGCTGTCCTTGTCGCCGCCGTTACTGGTGGTCAGCCACAGGCCCCCGGCCGGGCTCGGCTCGACGGTACGCAGCCGCCCGTACGTACCCGTGAAGTACGCCCGTGGCGTCGTGGTGGTGGTACCCGTGATCCGCATCTGCCACAGCTGGGTCCCGCGTAGCGCAGCCATGTACAACGTGTTGTCGACGATGGCCAGGCCGCTCGGTGAGGCGTCCGCGACCGGCCAGGTCTGTACCGGCGCGATGAACGTGGGGTCGTCGCAGGCGCCGGCGGTCCCCTCGCAGGCCGGCCAACCATAGTTGCCGCCCTCGCGGATCAGATTGAGTTCATCCATGATCGAGTTTCCGAGTTCGGCCTCCCAGAGCCGGCCCCGGTTGTCGAAGGCGAGACCTTCGACGTTGCGGTGCCCGTAGCTCCACACGTACTTGCCGGGGAACGGGTTGTCGGCGGGCACCGAGCCGTCCGGATTCAGGCGCAGGATCTTGCCGTTGAGTGAGTTGAGGTTCTGCGCGTTCGCGCCGTTCTGCGCGTCGCCGGTGGACGCGTAGAGCTTGCCGTCCGGCCCGAACCGCAGCCGCCCACCGTTGTGGAACTTGTTCCTCGCGATCCCGGACAGCAGTACCTGCTCAGAGGTCAGGTCCAGGGCGCCGTTGAGGTACCTGATCCGGACGATCCGGTTGTCGGTCGCGGTGGTGTGGAACAGGTACAGCCAATGGTCGATGCCGAACCACGGCGACAGCGCCAGGCCCAGCAGGCCACCCTCGCCGTCGGTGCCGGAAACCCCCGGCACAGTACCGACAACGGTCTTCACCCCGTCGGCGGTGACGCGTACGACGTTGTGCGTGTCCCGCTCGTTCATCAGCGCGGACCCGTCGGGCAGGAAAGCCAGGCCCCACGGGATGTCGGTGTCGGTGGCGATCGGGGTGACCTGGCCGACCCGGTCGTGGCCGTGCCGGGTGCTCGCCGTCACCGGAGGGCTGGCCGGCGAGATGTTGTGCGCGGCGTCCGACGCGGTCACCGTGAAGGTGTACGCGGTGGCCGGAGCCAGACCGGAGATGGTCGCCGAGGTTGTGGTCGAGGTGCCCACCCGGGTACCGGCGAGGTAGACGGTGTAGCCCACCACGCCGACGTTGTCGGTCGAGGGGTTCCAGGCGAGCGAGATGCTGTTCGCCGTGACCGCCGCGACCCGGACGGTGCTCGGCGCGGTCGGCGGGTCCCGGTCGATGACCAGCCCCGGAGTTGTCGCGGTCACCGTGGCGCTGGCCGGCGAGACGTTGCCGGCGCCGTCGCGGGCGTTGACATAGAAGCCGTACGAGGTGTTCGGCGTCAGCTTCGTGACCGTGGTGGCGAAGGTGTGGCCGTCCACCGACTTGACGAACTGGCCCTGCTGGTACACGTCGTACGCGGTCACCCCGACGTTGTCCGTGGCGGCGCTCCAGGCCAGCGAGACGCTGGTCGCGGTTACCTCGGTGACCGTCGGATCGAGGGGAGCGGACGGTGGCTGGGTGTCCACCACACCGCCACTGCCGTACACCTGGAACTCGGCCAGCCCGTACCCGTCGAACGGTCGGCACGGCCGGGTGGCGTACACCCGCACGAACCGGCCGAACCCGGTGACCGTCAGGCTCTCGGTCCCTCCGTGGCCGTCGGTGGTGCCGGCGACGGTGGTCCACCACACGCCTTCGGGCGAGGTCTGCACCCGGTACGTGGTCGCGCATGAGGCCGTCCAGGACAGGATCACGCGGGTGACCGTGGACATCGCCCCGAGATCGACCGACAGCCACTGCACCGGGCTCCGGTCACTGTGCCAGGCGGTCGTGGCGGCACCGTCCACCGCGTTCGTCGCCACCCACCCGGGTCCGGCCTCGCTGGCGGCCGTCGCCGGCCGGCCCTGGGACAGCAGCGTCTCGCTGTCCGCGTACGCCAGTGGTATCCGCCACCCGGCCAGTCCGACCACCAGCGCGAGTCCCGCGCCGACCGCCGCCGCCGACCACCGGTGTGTCGTCACAGCTGCCTCCCCAGGTCGGTCGGTCAGAGCACGAGGATCACGTACATGTCGGCGGTCGTCGTCGCGGCCGGGCCCAGCGGTACCGGTCCGGCGGCGAAGGGCCTGGTGTAGATCTCGAAGCGGCGGAACGTGGTGCCGCCCTCGAAGTCCGACAACTGGGTACCGGTGTCGGTCCAGCTCGCGTCGATCCAGGGCGGGATGGCCTGCCGGGTGTCGACCGCGACGGCGATGGTGGCCGGTGCGGTGATGGTGAACGTCACCAACGGGTCGGCCGTCGCCTTGGCCGAGTTGTTGGCGGTACGGATCCAGCGTGCGCCGATCACCGGGGCCGGGATGCCGGGCAGGGTGTACGTCCGGTCGCCGTACAGGACGACGCCGGGCTGCAGGTTGGACTGGACGGACCAGTTCGCGGCGTTGGCCGGGTCGGCCACGGTCAGCCCGGTGATGGTCAGGTCGACGCCGCCGGTGACCGTCAGGCCGGCCTGGGCGTACTGGGTCGCGCCCGGGTCCGACCCGACGACGGTGATCCGGTACGGGTCGTTGCGCGTGGTCGGTTGCGTGGTCACGGTCATCGTGGCGTCGTGTCCGGGCTGGACCGGGTTCGGGTTGAAGGTGACCTGAGCCCCGGGCGGCGCTCCGGTGGCGGTCAGCGTCACCGGGCCCGGCCGGCCCGAGGCCACCCCCGTGTGCACGGTGTACGTCACCGACGAGCCGGCGGTACCGGTCTGGGCGGCCGGCGTCACGCCGAGGGTGAAGTTGTCCACGCCCGCGACGCACGCCGGGGTCGACCCGGGCGTACTCAACCGCGACGCCCCGCCGGTACCGGTACGGCTGCCCGCCGTGCAGTACCCGGCCACCGACTGGAACCCCACGTCGAACGGGCTGCCGGTTCCCCGCTGGACGGTCACGTGGTGGAGGGAGACCCGGCTGCCGGTGTTCGCGATGATGGCCGGCCGCGCGTCGTCGGCGGCCAGGTCGAACCTGCTGTTGTCGAATGTCACCCCGACCACGTTGTGCAGATAGAACCCGTACGCGGGGCGGGTGCTGAGGCTGTTGGGGTTGTAGTCCCCGTTGTCGGACGGCAGTGCGTTGGGGTCCATCGCCGGGCGCCCGCCGGGCAGGGTCAGCTGTACGTTCTGGAAGGTGACGTCGCTGATCTCGTGTCCCGGCTGCCCCCACAGCGTCGGGCTGAACACCCCGGCCTGCGTACCGGTGATGTTCGTGTAGTGAATGTCGCTGATGCTGCCGATCCCCGGACTGTTCCCACAGCGGTGCCGCGCGCCGACCTTCTCGGTGATCGGTGACGCGGTGCCCGACAGGGTGATGTCGTTGTAGTACACATGCGAGATGTGCGCGCCGTCCATCGACACCATGCCGAGCCCGGACTTGCCGGCGCCGGTGATGGTGATGTGTGAGAACCAGTAGTTGGAGAAGTCGCCGCACGTCTCCGACCCGAACATCAACCCGTTGCAGCACCGTGCCGACAGGTGTGCGTTGAGGACTGTCACGTTGCCGTTGGGCAGGGTCGCGCCCAGCGCCCAGTCGCTCTTGAAGGCGAGGGCGTCGTCGTTGGCGGCGATGTTCGCATTGGTGATGAGTACGTCCCGGGTGCTGATGACGTTCCACCCGTCCCGATCGCTGGCCGTGTCGATGGTCAGGTGATCGGAGACCACGTGGTCGCAACCGTTGGTGAGCATCGCGAAGTGCCCACCCCGGCGCAGCGTGATGCCGTTGACGGTCAGCCCGGTGCAGCGGGTCAACGCGATCAGCTTGTCCGCCTGCCCCGGCTTCGGGTTACCCGTGATGAAATGGCCGCCTCCGTCGATCACACCGGAACCGGTGAAGCCGATGTTGGTGAGGTTGTCGCCCCAGATCATCGCGTCGTGGAAGTGGCTGTGGCCGAAGTCCTGGAACGCGTCGTTGGGGTTCGGCTCCGGCACGTCATAGCCGCTCGCCGCGCCGAGCAGGGTCGAACCGGCATCCAGGAGCAGCGTCACGTTGCTCAACAGGTGGATCGACCCGCCGGCCAGGTAGGTACCCGCGGGGAATTCGACGGTTCCGCCGCCGGCGCCGTTCGCCGCGGCGATGGCCGCGTTGACCGCGGGCGTGTCGTTGGTGATCCCGTCGCCCGTCGCGCCGAAGGTACGCACGTTGAACACGCTCGCGGCCGGAGATGTCGCCGCCGAGGCCGACCCCGTCCAGCCCGCCGATACCAGCGCCAGCGCGGCCAGGGCGGCCGCCGTTCTCGCCACCCGAATCCCCGCCATGGGTATCCTCCTTCGGCGCCGATCAGAGTCGATCGTCACGCTATGGCCCGGTAATCGGGATGGTCAATGATCGGTGGATTTCGATTCCTTTGAGCGGAAGACATCACCGGGCGCTATGCGGCGGTCGGGCAGCCGGGGCCACCGGACGGGCGCGGCGGGGTACCGCCGCCGTTCGGGTACTCCCGGCCGACCCACATCTCGTCAATCTTCAGTTTGTTGTAGAACTCCGGCAGGCTGGGGGAGGACCAGTTGCTGGTGACCGTCAGCCGGACGAAGCGGGCCTTGTCCACGTTGAGATCGACGAACTGCACCGCGCGGGCGCTGGGCATCGTGGCACAGCCGATCACCCTGGTCCAGGTGACCCCGTCGGTACTCACGTCCACCCCGTACCCCTTGATCCGCGCTGAGTCCTCCAGGTGCCCGAATGACTTGCGGGGCTGAGTGGACGACCACTCCCGCTGGTTGACGGCC
>VAXX01000077.1 GCA_005885115.1 Actinomycetota bacterium
CGCAGATGACCGAACAGCCAAGATCCCGGTGGCGCCGTGCGCTGATCGGGGGCGCGCTCGGCGTGGCCCTGGTCGCCACGGCGGCGACGGCCCCCGCCGCGATCGCCGCGGTCCGCAGTGACGCCGCGACCGCGGTCAAGGCGCCGACGGACTGGTCCACCGCCGTCGTCGCCTCCGAGATGGCCCGCAAGTCCCCCAGTACGCTCGGCGGCTGGGGGTACACCGAGGGCCTGTTCCTGTACGGGACGTACCTGGTCTACCAGCGCACGCACAACCCCGCGTACCTGACCTACATCAAGTCCTGGGCGGACCGGTTCGTCGGCTCCGACGGCAGCATCAACAACAGCTTCGGCAGCCTGGACAGCATGAACTCCGGCAACGTGCTGCTGATCCTCTACAGCGAGACCAAGCAGGCCAAGTACAAGACGGCCGCGATGAAGATCCGCAACCGGTTGAAGACCTACCCGCGTACCAAGGACGGCGGCTTCTGGCACGCGACCAGCTCCAGCCGGGCCCACCAGCTCTGGGGCGACGGGGTCTTCATGGTCGACCCGTTCCTGGCCCGCTACGGCAACATCATCGGCGAGCTGCCGTACACCAGCAAGGAGACCAGCCACCAGCTCCAGGTCACGTACACGCACCTGCTGAACAAGTCGAACGGGCTGCTCAAGCACGCGTGGGACGAGTCGAAGGCGGCCTCGTGGGCGAACAAGACCACCGGTCAGGCGCCGGAGACGTGGTGCCGGGCCGAGGGCTGGTTCATGATGGCCACCGACGAGGTCCTGGAGAACATCCCGGCCAGCGACTCCGCCGACCGGGCGCCGCTGATCACCATCATCAACAACCTGGTGCACGCGGTCGTCAAGTTCCAGGACCCGGCCACCGGGCGCTGGTGGCAGATCGTCGACCGGCCGGGCCAGTCCGGCAACTTCCTGGAGACCTCGTGCTCCAGCATGTACACCTACGCGATCTCCCGGGCGGTGCAGCGCGGGTACGTCGACTCGGCGTTCCAGGCGACCGCGAAGGCCGCCGCGGCCAAGGGGTACAAGGGCGTCCTGCAGGAGGTCTCGACCGACAGCAAGGGCTCGACGCACGTGAAGGACATCTGCATCGGTACCAACGTCGGCAACGCGTCGTACTACTACTCGCGGCCCCGCGCCACCGATGACCTGCACGGCCTCGGCTCGTTCCTGATCATGAACGAGCAGTTGCAGTTCCCCCGGGCCTGACCCGCGGAGCACGACACGACGAAGGGGCCCGACCGGTTCGACCGGTCGGGCCCCTTCCGTTCCCCACAATCAGTTGGCGGACACCCGGAAGATCACGGTGCCGTGCGACGGTACGGACGCGCTGATCGCGCCGCTGGTCGTACGGGTCGCCTTGCTCCACAGGTCCTTGAGCGTGTACGAGGAGGCCGACTTCAGCCCGGCCTTCGCGGCCGTGGTGCTGATGGTCCGGGTACCCCCGGTCTCGTTGAACAGCGCCACCGCCCGGTCGCCGTTGGCCAGCTGCTTGGTGAAGACCACCAGCCCGCCCGACGAGGAGATGATGACGCCCTGCTTGCCCAGCGAGTCCTGGTCGATCGCGATGACGTCCCGGTTGCTCAGGATGTCGAAGGTGTGCTGGCTCGCCTTTCGCAGGTCGGTACCGATGAGCAGCGGCGCGGCCATCTCGGCCCACAGGCTGAAGTGGGTGACCTGCTCGGCGTTGCTCAGGCTGCCGTTACCGATCTCCAGCATGTCCGGGTCGTTCCAGTGGCCGGGGCCGGCGACGCTGGCGTGGCTGGAGTTCGCGTTGATGATCGACAGCATCCGGGTCCAGTTCGGGCTGATGTCCCCGGTGGTACGCCACAGGTTGCCCACGTTCGGCGCCCAGTTCCACGGCTTGTTCTTGCCCCACTCGCAGATGCTGTAGACGATCGGGCGCCCGGTCTTCTTGAGCGCGTCCCGCATGGCCGTGTACCGCTTGACGGCGTCGACGTTCTGGTTGTTGCAGTTGTCGTACTTCAGGTAGTCCACGCCCCACGACGCGAACGTGTTGGCGTCGGTCTGCTCGTGCCCGAGGCCGCCGGGGAAGCCCGCCTTGTTGCAGGTGTGCGTACCGGCGCTGGTGTAGATGCCGAGCTTGAGGCCCTTGCTGTGCACGTAGTCGGCAACTGCCTTGATGCCGTGCGGGAACCGGGTGTGGCTGGGTACCAGGTGACCGCTGGAGTCGCGCGTGGTCTCGGCCCAGCAGTCGTCGAGGTTGACGTACTGGTACCCGGCGGCCTTGAGGCCCCTGGCCACGAAGATGTCGGCGATCCCCTTGACCATCGACTCGTTGAAGTCGGCGCGGCACTGTGTGGAGTTCCAGTTGTTGAAGCCCATCGGCGGGGTCAGGGCCAGGCCGTTGGCCAGCGCGCTGGCCGGTGGCGCGGTCAGCAGGACCGAACCGACGATCCCGCCGAGGGCCAGTCCGGTCGCGGCGAGCGCCGCGATGAGTCTGCGTGGTCTAGGCACGTGTGTCCTCCTCCAGGTCAGCGCGGCCGCCGCCGCGTGATCGCACGGGTCGGCGGAGGACGGGCCCGCGCGCCCGGACGTAGTGCGAACGTAGGTTCGGATCCGCAATAGGTCAAGGGATGTCAATATATCGAAGCGTAGTTTCCTGGACCGACCGGGCGCTATGCGTACTCCGCCAGCCCGTCGCGGAGCTCGTCGGCCTCGGGTACGGCCAGGTCCGACAGCAGGTCCAGGGCCTCCTGCCAGCGCCGGCGCGCGTCCTCCCGCCGACCCAGCACCGCAAGCGCCCGGCCGAGCCCGTCCAGGGCGCGGGCCCGCCCGTACCGGTCGTCCAGCTCCTTCGCCAGCGCCAGGGCCTGCTCGTGGTGGCGCAGCGCGGTGTCGGGCTGCCCGAGGACGGTCAGCGTGGTGCCGAGGCAGTCCAGCGCCCCTGCCTCGACCCGGCGCTCGCCCAGCTCCCGGGCCACGTCCAGCGCCTGCCGCCCGTACCGCAGCGCGTCGGCCGGACGGTCCGCCCGGACATAGGCCATCCCGAGGTGCATCAGGGCGGCCGCCTGACCGTCCCGGTTGCCGAGCTCACGCTGGATCGACAGGGCCTGGTGCAGGTACTGCTGGGCCTTCTCCGGCTCGCCCCAGCGGTGGTGGACGTACC
Organism: Actinomycetota bacterium; assembly: GCA_005885115.1. Classification (GTDB taxonomy): domain Bacteria; phylum Actinomycetota; class Actinomycetes; order Mycobacteriales; family Micromonosporaceae; genus AC-43. The sequence continues at coordinate 3,151 of VAXX01000077.1, forward strand.
CGAGCTCGTCGAGGAAGTCGCCCTCCGCCGCCCGGTTCCCGACCGCCCGCAGCAGGCCCAGCGCCTGCTCCAGGTGGTCCACCGCCTGCGCGTAGCTGCCGTGCCGGGCGTACGCGACGCCGAGGTTGCCCAGGATGATCCCGACGTCGCCGCGCTCGTCCTGCTCCCGCAGCAGCTCCAACGCCTGCCGGTGGTGGTCCACCGCCTCGGCGTACCGGCCGAGCTGGTCGTACACGATGGCCAGGTTACCCAGGGCCAGGCCGATCCCGACCTGGTCGCCGATCGCCTGATGGATCTCCAGCGACTGCCGGTAGTGCGCCATCGCCTCGGTGTACCGGCCCAGCCGCCGGGACAGCACGCCCATGGTGTTGAGCGCGGCGCCCATCCCGGCCCGGTCGCCGATCTCCCGGTGGATCGCCAGCGCCCGCTGGCAGTACCCGGCGGCCTCCTCGTACCGGCCCCAGCGGCGGTAGACGGTGGCCAGGTGGTGCAGGGCGGTCGCCTCGGCCGCCCGGTCGCCGGCGTCCCGCGCGATCGTCAGGGCGTGGCCCTGGGTGGCCAGGGCGTCCAGGTAGTGGCCCGCGGTGTCGAAGTAGCGCCACAGCGTCTCGGCCAGCCGCGCGGCCTGGTTCGGCCAGCCCCGCTCGGCCGCGAAGACGATCGCCGCGACCAGGCTGGCCCGGTGGCCGTCCAGCCAGGCCCGGGCGGCGCTGGGGTCCGGGTACGCCGGCCCGCCGGGCGGCGCCTCCCGGTTGGCGGGCACCAACGCGGCCATGGCGGCGGTGGCGCCGGCCAGGTAGTGGTCCAGCAACCGGGTCAGCGCCGCGGTCCGCTCCTCGGGCGGGTCCTCCGCGTCGGCGTGGGCCGCGGCGTAGGCCCGCAACAGGTCGTGCTGGCCGTACCGGTCCGCGTCGACCGGCTCGACCAGATGGGCCCGGACGAGGGCGTCCAGCGCCCGCCGGGCCTCGGCGAGGTCGGCGCCGGTCAGGGCGGCGGCCGCCGGAGCGTCCAGATCCGGCCCGGGGTGCAGGCCGAGGAGCCGGAACAGCGCCGCCTCCGGCGGGGACAGCCGGTGGTACGACCAGGACAGCACCGTCCCGACCGCGGTACGGTCGTCGGCTCCCGCGTCCAACCGGTCCAGCCTCGACCGCTCGTCCCCGAGCTCGGTGACCAGGTCCGCCAGGCTCGACGCGGGCCGGGTGACGGCCAGCTCGGCGGCGATCCGCAGCGCCAACGGCAGCCGGGCGCAGCCTTCCATGAGCGCCACGGCGGGTACCGGCTCGGCGGTGACCCGGCCGCCGATCAGGGTCCGCAGCAGGTCCAGCGCCTCCGGGGCGGGCAGCCGGGGCAGGTCGATCCGCCGGGCGCCGTGCCGGGCCACCAGCCCGGCCAGGCTGTCCCGGCTGGTCACCAGGGTCAGGCAGGACGGCGAGCCGGGCAGCAGCGGGCGGACCGCCTCGGCGGACCGGGCGTTGTCCAGCAGTACCAGGATCTGCCGGTCGGCGAGCAGGCTGCGGTACCGGGCGCTGCGCTCGGCCAGGTCGTACGGGACGTCGGCGGGACTGACCCCGAGCGCGCGCAGGAAGCCGGCCAGCACCTCGCCCGGGTCGGTGGGCTGCTCCGGCCCGTACCCGCGCAGGTCGACGTACAACTGGCCGTCCGGGAAGTGCTCGGCCATCCGGTGCGCCCAGTGCACGGCCAGCGCCGTCTTGCCGACCCCGGCGGTTCCGGCCGGCGAACCCGTACACGTCGGGGGGCAGTTCGCGGGGGACCGCGGTCCCGGGGCGGCCGGCCCGGCCGCCGGTACCGGTGGGGGGCCGGCGGGGCGGCGTACCGTCGACGGCGAGCTTGGCCTCCAGCTCCTGCCAGCGCTGCGTCCACTCGTCGGTGGAGCCGCCGCACGCCCCGACGTACGCGAGCGTGACCGACAGCGATGGTAGAGTCACGCCACCTGCGGCGGCGGACAGTGCGGCCGCGGAGTACCCGGCCCGCCGGGCCAACGCGCGGTAGCTCGGCGATCCGGCGGCACGGCGAAGCTGCCGTAGTTCGTGGGCGAACACGGCCAGTGGACCTGTGGTGGGGTCCAGGGGCGTTTCCGATCTGCCCACCATGCTCCCAGCGACTTAGACGTATTGCCGATTGTCGACTACCGGCGCAAGCCCAGGACCAGGTTATTCAGCCCGACGGACCGCCGCCGGCCAATAAATTCCGCACTAAAGACTATGGACGCGGCCGGGCCGGTACCGGTTCACTCACGCCCACGGCAGGTCCGCGCCCGGTCGGGAGGAGCCCGTGTCCACCTCAGGATCAGGTCGCGATGATCGACCTGGGCCGATGCCGATCTGGCCTTCGGCGCAGGATCCGCTTCCGCCGCCAGCGGTACCGTCCGCTCCACCGCCCACCTCCGGGCCGTACCGGTCCACCGACGGGTGGCCGGATCCGCCCGCGCCGGTGTGGCCGGCGTACGTACCGCCGGCGCGCCGTCGGCGTACCGTCCCGCTGATCTTCGGCGGCACCGTCGTCCTGCTGGTGGTGGCCGCGGTCGTCGGCCTGGTCCTGACCGCCCACCGGCCCGCTCCCCCGACAGCCGCCGCGCCACCGCCGCCCGTCCCCAGCGCCGTGGCGTCGGCGAGCACCGCGCCGTCGGCGAGCGCCGCGTTCACGGTGGGTGACTGTCTGACGGTCACCAGTACCACCGCCGACCGGTTCGACAATGCCAGGCTCACCCGGCAGGACTGCGCCGGCCCGTACTTCGTGCGTCGGGCAGGGCGCCCGGGGCGCGATGGCCCGCCCGGGCGACTGCGTACGGGTACCGACCGGGTTCCAGCTCCCGCTGATCCGGACCGACTGCGCGGGCGCCACCAAGCCGTTCCGGCTGGAGGCGGTGGTCGACGACCCGGCCCGGTGCCCGACCGGTACGCAGGGCGCGCCGTACTCCGGCTACGACCGCCCGCTGTGTATCCGGTTCCCGCAGTGAACGCTCAGGCCAGCGGTACCGCCTCGGCGAGGGACTGCGCGAACCGGCCCTGACCGTCGGTCCACCAGTGCCGGGGCGCGAACCCGGCGGCGGCCAGCTCGCGGGCCACCCCGCCGCGCCGGAACTTCGCCGAGACCTCGGTGCGCAGCTCCTCCCCCGCTGCGAAACGGACGGTCAGGTCCAGCGCCGGTAGCCGTACCGTCATGGCCTTCTCCGCCCGCAGCCGCATCTCGATCCACTCCTGCCCGGCGTCCCACACCGCGACGTGCGCGAACGCGTCGACCTCGAAGTCGGCGCCCAGCTCCCGGTTGAGTACGCGCAGCACGTTGCGGTTGAACTCGGCCGTCACCCCGGCCGCGTCGTCGTACGCCGCGACGAGCACCGCCGGATCCTTGACCAGGTCGGTGCCCAGCAGCAGCCAGTCGCCGGGCTCCAGGGCGCCGCGCAGGTCGGCGAGGAAGTCGGCCCGCTCGGTCGGCAGGAGGTTGCCGATGGTACCGCCGAGGAAGGCGACCAGCCGGGTGCCACCGGTCGGCAACCGACCCAGGTGCCGGGTGAAGTCGCCGACGATGCCGTGGACGTCCAGCGCCGGGTAGTCGGCGACGATCCGGTCCATCGCCTCACGCAGGGCGCTACCGGAGACGTCCAGCGGTACGAACGCGCCCAGGCTGCCGTGCGTACGCAGGGCGGACAGCAGCAGCCGGGTCTTCTCCGACGAGCCGGAGCCCAGCTCGATCAGCGTCTTCGCCCTGGTCGCGACGGCGATCTCGCCGGCCCGCTCGACCAGGATCTCCCGCTCGGCCCGGGTCGGGTAGTACTCGTCCAGCCGGGTGATCTCCTCGAACAGCTCGCTGCCCCGGGCGTCGTAGAACCACCGGGGCGGCAGCCACTTCGGGCTCGCGGTCAGGCCGGTCCGCGCGTCGGCGTGCAGCGACCGGGTCAGGTCGTGGTCGTCCAGGTAGACCTCAAGGGTGGGTCGGTTCACGACGTACTCGTTCCGTTCGGTAGCAGGGACATGTCCACGTTGGATGCGGTGGCGACGACGAGGCGGCCGTCCGGCACGGGCGTCCAGGCGGGGTCGTCGTCGAGGGGTTCGGAGGACAGCAGGACGCAGCGGCCGTCGTGGCGGATCGACAGGGCATGCCCGAGCGTGGTGGCGGCGATCGCCGTACCGTCGGTCAGCAACAGGTTGAGCCGGGAGCCCGGCGCGGCGGCGTGGACCTCGGAAACGGTGTCGGACAAGGCTTTGTCGAGCCCGAGCCCGGCGCGCAGCCGGTCCCGGACCAGCGCCCACAGCAGGGCCGCGTCGGTGGGCGCGTCGAGGGTCAACAGGTCGGTCGCGGGCAGGCGGGCGGCCAGCGGGGCCACCGAGTCCGGCCAGCCGCGGACGACGCCGTTGTGGCTGAACAGCCACCGGCCCTCGGCGAAGGGCGCGGCGGCGGTCGCGGTCACCGGCATGCCGACGGTCGCGGAGCGCACGGCCGCGAGGACCGCGCCCGCGGTGGTCACCCGGGCGAGCCCCGGCAGGTCGCCGTCTGTCCACAAAGGACAGTCGCGGCGGTACCGGACCGGATCCGCCCCCGGCGGGTACCACCCCACGCCGAAGCCGTCGGCGTTGATGGTGCCGCCGCCGCGCATGTCCCGTGGCGCCCAGGACTGGTGCTCCAGCGAGTGCGGCGGGTCGTACAGCAGCGCGGCCAGCGGTACCGGCGGGCCGAGGTAGGCCAGATGTCGACACACCCCACTAACCCGCCTCGCCGGCAAGCGGATCGCGGGCGCACCGGAAGCCGCTGAAGATCTGCCGGCGGATCGGGTAGTCCCAGTTGCGGAAGGTACCCCGGCAGGCGACCGGGTCGGCGCCGAAGGAGCCACCGCGCAGCACCTTGTACGCCGGCCCGAAGAACACCTCGGAGTACTCGCGGTACGGGAAGGCGACGAACCCCGGGTACGGGTGGAAGTCGGTGTCCACCCACTCCCATACGTCGCCGATGAGCTGGTGGATGCCCAGCGGTGAGGCACCGTCCGGGTACGCCCCGACCGGCGCCGGACTCAGGTGCCGCTGACCCAGATTGGCGTGGTGCGGCTCCGGGTCCTCGTCGCCCCACGGGTACCGGCGGGACCGGCCGGACGCCGGGTCGAACCGCGCCGCCTTCTCCCACTCCGCCTCGGTGGGCAGGCGCTTGCCAGCCCAGGTCGCGTACGCCTTCGCCTCGTGGAAGCACACGTGCACCACCGGCTCGTCGGGCGCGATCGGCTCGACCCGGCCGAACCGCCGGTACGCCCAGCCGGCGCCGTCGCGCTGCCAGTGCATCGGCGCTTCCAGGCCGGCGTCGAGCCGGTGTGCCCAGCCTTCCGGCGTCCACCAGCGCGGGTCGGCGTACCCGCCGTCGGCGATGAACTCCGCGTACCGCCGGTTGGTCACCGGGGCCGCGTCGAGGAAGAACGCCGGTACGTCGACCTCGTGCTCGGGTCGCTCGTTGTCCAGCGCCCAGGGCTCGATGGACGTACCCATCCGGAAGGGACCGCCGGGGACCGGTACCTCCCCGGAAACCGCGACCCGCGACGGCGGCGGGGGCGGCGCGGACAGCACCGGCGCGCCGGCCCGCAGTTGATGCGTCGCGAGCATGGTCTCGTCGTGCTGCTGCTCGTGCTGCGCGATCATCCCGAAGGCGAACCCGTTGTCGACCAATGGCCGCCCTTCCAACGGCGTGCGGTCGAGCAGGTCGAGCACCTTGTCGCGGACCGTCCGGTTGTACGCCCGCGCCTGGGCGGGATCCAGCAGCGGCAGCGCCGGCCGGTCCCGGCGCGGATGCTTGAACGCGTCGTAGAGGTGGTCGATGTCGCAGCGCACCGGCTCCAGGCCGCCGACGTCGCGGACCAGCCACAGCTCCTCCTGGTTGCCCACGTGCGCGAGGTCCCAGACCAGCGGCGACATCAACGGCGAATGCTGCTTGACCAGGTCGTCGCCGTCGACCGCGTCGGTCAACGCGCAGGTACGTTCGCGGGTGCGTTCCAGCTCCGCACCGATCCGGCCGCGGAGCGCTTCGATCGTCATGCGTGCCTGCCTCCCCCGGCCAGCCGGCGGCCGACCATCTCGTGTACGTCGGCCTGAAGTCCTTGCGGCAGGCCGGTTCCGGCCAGCCGCCCCAGCGCCAGCTCGGCCACCTTCCGGGCGGTGAGGGCGAGCTGCCGGTCGGCCAGGCCGGCCCGCGCGGCCTCGTGCCAGCGGCCGGCGGCCGGCGCCGACAGGTCACGTACCGCGTCGACGGTGGGCTCGTCGTCGAACAGCGCCGTCACCAGCGCGACCGGGGCGAGCCACTCGTCGCCCGGCTGGGCGTCGAGGTAGCGGACCTCGAGGTAGCCGCGCGGGCGGACCGGTGGAAAGAGCGTGCTCAGGTGGAAGTCGAGATCGGCGAGGGTGGGCGGATCCGGTAGGGCGCCGCGGATCCAGTCGGCGAAGGTCACTTCGGCGGGGGCCGGCGTGGGCCGGCCGTCGCGCAGTACGCCCAGGATCGGGGCGCGCAGCGCGTACCGGGTCCACTGGGTGGCCGGGTCGCCGGTGACCGGTACCGGGGCGGTGCGCCCCGGATCCATCCCCAGCCACGAGCGCATCCGGGTCGAGGCCCAGCCGGTGTCCACGCCCGCGTGCCGGGGCGAGTTGGCGAACAGGGCCAGCAGTACCGGGCCGACCGAGTGCAGGGCGGTCCACCGGGCCGCGATCCGCTCGGGCCGCCCGGCGTCCAGGCACACCTGTACCGCGGCGGTGCTGCACATCATCGTGGCGCCGTGCGGTCCGTACGAGCGGAACGTGTCGGCCATGGTGTCGTACCGGGCGGTGTGCAGCAGCCGGCGCGGCGGGCGCCACGGGTCCACCGCGAACTCGCCGAGGCGCAGTCCGGCCCGGGCGAGGAGTGCGGTGAGGTGGTGCCGGTCCGCGGTGACGGCGGCGTGCAGCTCGGTCAGCGTGCGTACGGGCTGGGTGGATATCTCGACCTGGCCGCCGGGCTCGACGGTGAGCACGGCTCCACTGGGCAGCGGCAACGGGTCGGCGTTCGGGTCCAATGTGGACGGTGTGTGCGGGGCGAGTGCCGGGCCCAGCACCGCCACGTCAAGCGGGCGGCCCGGGTCGTCGGCGTGGTGGACGGTCCATTCCAGTTCGGCGCCGACCCGTCCGGGTGGCCCGGTCTTGAAGCAGATGCCGGAGATGTAGCCTTCGGCCTGCGCGATCGTCCGGATGGTCGCCTCGGAGATGCGCGGCTGTTCGATCGTGTCGCCCTCGTGCAGACCCGACATCGTCTCTCCCTGCGCTTGCGCCAACCTCGGGACACGATACCCGGCGGGTACGACAGATGACTCTTACGCGTTGCTGACAACACGTACAGTCACGGGACGGGGCACGCTACCGGCGCACGATCCTGATCGCTAAGGTCCACCCGTGTCCACCTACCGGCTCGGCATCGACTTCGGCACCTCACATACCGTGGCGGTCGTGCAGCGACCCGACGGGCGGGTCGAGCCGTTGCTGTTCGACTCCTCTCCGTTACTGATCTCGGCGGTGTACGCCGAGCCGAACGGGCGGATCTCCGTCGGCCGGGACGCCCTGCACAGCGCCCGAATCGAACCGGGGGCGTACGAGCCGCACCCCAAGCGCCGCATCGACGAGCACTCCGTCCTGCTCGGCACCGTGGAGTACCCGGTCGGCACGCTGGTCGCCGCGGTCCTGGCCCGGGTCGAGCAGGAGGCCACCCGGGTCATCGGCCGACCGGCCGACCAGGTGGTGCTGACCTGCCCGGCGGGCTGGGGAGCGCAGCGGCGCGGGGTACTCGTCGAGGCGGCCCGGACCGCCGGCCTCGGTACCCCGCACCTGGTACCCGAGCCGCTGGGCGCGGCGTGTTACTTCTCCGAGGTGCTCGGACACCGGGTACCGGTCGGTGGCGCCCTGCTGGTGTACGACTACGGCGCCGGTACCTTCGACGCCGCCGTGGTACGCCGCACCCCGGCCGGTTGGGACGTGCTGGCGGTCGACGGGCTCACCGACTGCGGCGGCCTGGACCTGGACAGCGCGATGGTGGACAGCTTCCGGACCAGGATGGGTCCGGAGCACGCGCCAGCCTGGGCCCGGCTGACCAACCCCCAGAACATCGCGGACCGGCGGTACCGGCGGATGCTCTGGGACGACGTCCGCGCGGCGAAGGAGAAGCTGTCCCGCAGCAGCACCGCCGGGCTGCCCGTACCCCTGCTGGACATCGACCTGCACATCACCCGGGAGTCGTTCGAGGAGCTGGCCCGCCCGTGGCTGGACCGGACGATGACCACGACGCAGGCCACCCTCGCCCGCGCCGGGGTGACCCGGCAGGAGCTGGTCGGCGTGCTGCTGGCCGGCGGCTCCAGCCGCATCCCGCTGGTCGCCACCCTGCTGCACCAGCGGCTGGGCCTCGCGCCGACGGTCACCGAGCAGCCCGAGCTGGTCGTCGCGCAGGGCAGCCTGCTCGCGGTGGCCGGCGGGCCGGCGGCCGCCCCGGTGTCCGCGGCACCGGCGCCGGTGTCCGCGCCGCCCCAGCCGGTAT
>VAXX01000078.1 GCA_005885115.1 Actinomycetota bacterium
CGCTGGGGTTCGACTGGCACGAGCGGTTCACGGCCCGGGACGAGCTGACCGGTGTGGCCTACGACTGGGGGCAGTACAACACCGTACGGCTCGACCCCCACCTGGAGCCGGCACACGTCTTCACGGTGCACCGCCACGGTTAGCGGCGGTCGAGACTCGCGGGTAGGTGGGAGCGATGGACCTGGTCGAGCGGAAAGAGCACCCCGTCGAAGGTAGCCACCGGACCGCTGAAGGTACGGTCGAGCATCCGGTCGCCAGTGACTACGGCCACGCCCGGATCCTGCCCGCCGACCGGACCTGGTTCCAGCGGGCGGTCTTCTACGAGGTGCTCGTACGCGCGTTCGCCGACTCGAACGCCGACGGTGCCGGCGACCTCCGGGGTCTTATCGAGAAACTTGACTATCTCAAGTGGCTCGGCGTGGACTGCCTGTGGCTGCCGCCGTTCTACGACTCGCCGCTGCGCGACGGCGGGTACGACATCCGCGACTTCTACAAGGTGCTGCCCGACTTCGGTACCGTCGACGACTTCGTCGCGTTGCTCGACGCGGCGCACAAGCGGGGCATCCGGGTCATCACCGACCTGGTGATGAACCACACCTCGGACGCCCACCCCTGGTTTCAGGAGTCCCGGCGCGACCCGCAGGGCCCGTACGGCGACTACTACGTCTGGAGCGACACCGACGAGCAGTACACCGGGGCCCGGATCATCTTCGTCGATACCGAGGAGTCGAACTGGACCTACGACCCGGTGCGGCGGCAGTTCTACTGGCACCGGTTCTTCTCCCACCAGCCCGACCTGAACTACGCCAACCCGAAGGTCCAGCAGGAGATGCTCAACGTCCTGCGGTTCTGGCTGGACCTCGGGATCGACGGGTTCCGGCTGGACGCGGTGCCGTACCTGTTCGAGTGCGAGGGTACCAACTGCGAGAACCTGCCGGAGACGCACGAGTTCCTCAAGCAGTGCCGCAAAGTCATCGACGACGAGTACCCGGGTCGGGTGCTGCTCGCCGAGGCGAACCAGTGGCCCGCCGACGTCGTCCAGTACTTCGGCGACCCGGCCAACGGCGGCGACGAGTGCCACATGGCCTTCCACTTCCCGTTGATGCCGCGCATCTTCATGGCGGTACGCCGGGAGTCGCGCTTCCCCATCTCCGAGATCCTGGCCCAGACCCCGGCCATCCCGGAGAACTGCCAGTGGGGCATCTTCCTGCGCAACCACGACGAGTTGACGCTGGAGATGGTGACCGACGAGGAACGCGACTACATGTACGCCGAATACGCCAAGGACCCCCGGATGCGCGCCAACGTGGGGATCCGCCGGCGGTTGGCCAGCCTGCTGGAGAACGACCGCAACCAGTTCGAGTTGTTCACCGCGCTGCTGCTGTCGCTGCCCGGTTCGCCGGTGCTGTACTACGGCGACGAGATCGGCATGGGGGACAACATCTGGCTGGGCGACCGGGACGGGGTACGCACGCCGATGCAGTGGACGCCGGACCGCAACGCCGGCTTCTCCTCGGCCACCCCGGGCCGGCTGTACCTGCCGGTGAACCAGGACCCGGTGTACGGGTACCAGGCCATCAACGTCGAGGCGCAGAAGGACAATCCCACCTCGGTACTCAACTGGAGCCGGACCATGCTCGCCGTGCGCCGCCGGCACGAGTCCTTCGCCGTGGGTACCTTCCGGGAACTGGGCGGCTCCAACCCGTCGGTGCTGGCGTACCTGCGCGAGTACAAGGACGACGCGGTGCTGTGCGTCAACAACCTGTCCCGCTTCCCGCAGCCGATCGAGTTGCCGTTGCAGAACTGGGCCGGGTACACGCCGATCGAGTTGACCGGCCGGGTACCGTTTCCCCGGATCGGCCAACTTCCATATCTGCTCACGCTGCCGGGGCACGGCTTCTACTGGTTCCAGCTGTGCGGTCCCGAGGACGATTCCCCGTGAGGCTCTCGTCGGAGGAGAGGTGCATGACGCTGCCATACGCCGACTGGCTACCCCACCAGCGGTGGTACGCCGGACGCAAGCGGACCCTGGAGTCCGTGACGCCGGCCGAGGTGACCCGGCTGCGCGAGGACCTCGACCACGTGTTGCTCGACGCGCACTACGAAGACGGGGGCAGCGAGCGGTACCAGGTCATCGTGGGCTGGGACCACGGACCGGTCGACGAGTTCATGGTGGTCGCGACGATCGGCGCGGACCACGACCGGACCGGTTACGACGCCTTGTTCTCCGAAGACGCGGCGCAGCACCTGCTCGCGCTGATCCAGGCCGGCGAGCAGATCGGCCGGTTGCGCTTCCTGCCCGAGCCAGGGGTACGCCTACCGGTGCGCGCCCCGGCCCGGGTCATCGACGCCGAACAGAGCAACACCAGCGTGGTGTACGACAGCGCCGCCCTTCTCAAGTTGTTCCGTCGCGTGGTCGCCGGTACCAATCCCGACGTGGAACTCAACCGGGTGCTGGGCCGGGCCGGCTGCCCCAACGTGGCGCGGCTGCTCGGCGCGATCGAGTCCACCACGAGTGAGGACGAGCCGGTGGCGCTCGCGATGGTGACCGAGTACGCGCAGAACTCGGCCGAGGGTTGGGCGATGGCCACGGCGAGCGTACGGAACCTGTTGGCCGATCTGGATTCCCACCCCGACGAGTCGGGCGGGGACTTCGCCGCCGAGTCGTACCGGCTCGGTGAGGCGGTCGCGACGGTCCACCGTACGCTGGCCAAGGAGCTTGGTACCACAACGATGCCGCCGCCCGTGGAGACCATGCGGGCGCGGCTGGACTCGGCGGCGCGGACCGTCCCGGAGCTGGCGCCGCACGTTCCCGCGGTCCGTGCGGCGCTTGCCCAGGTGGGCGAGGAACCCGTGACGCAGCAACGGATCCACGGCGACCTGCACCTGGGCCAGGCGCTGCGGACCCCGGAGGCGTGGCTGCTCATCGACTTCGAGGGCGAGCCGGGGCAGCCGCTGCCCGGGCGGCGCCGGCCCGACTCGGTGCTGCGCGACGTGGCCGGGATGCTGCGCTCGTACGAGTACGCGGGCGGGCAGTTGCTGATCGGCGAGGACGACGAGGACCAGGTACGCCGGGCGGCGGAGTGGGTCGCCCGGAACCGTACCGCGTTCTGTGACGGGTACGCGGCGGTGGCCGGGTTCGACCCGCGCGCCCAGGTGGCCCTGCTGCGCGCGTACGAGCTGGACAAGGCGGTGTACGAGGCGGCGTACGAGGCCCGGCACCGGCCGAGCTGGCTACGGATACCGTTGGACTCGATCGCGCGCCTCGTGGGGAGTGGGACATGGACCAGTTGATCTCCGGTGCGGTACACGATCCGCACGCGATCCTGGGCGCGCACCCGGAGGGCGCCGAGACGGTCATCCGTACCCTGCGCCGGGGCGCGTCCTCGGCGGCGGTGCGGGCCGGTGGCCTGACCTACCCGATGGAGCTGGTGCACCCCGAGGGCGTCTTCGCGGCCACGGTACCGGGCACCGTGCTCGACTACCGGCTCGACGTGGACGGCGTGCGGTACGACGACCCGTACCGGTACCCGCCGACCATCGGCGAACTCGACCTGCACCTGATCGGCGAGGGCCGGCACGAACGGCTGTGGAAGGTGCTCGGCGCACAGCCGCGCGATGACGGCGTGGCGTTCGCGGTCTGGGCCCCGAACGCCCACGGGGTACGGGTGATCGGCGACTTCACCGGCTGGGGACCGCACGACGGGTGGCCGATGCGCTCGCTGGGCGGCAGCGGCGTGTGGGAGTTGTTCGTCCCGGCGGTATCCGTGGGGGAGCGGTACAAGTACCGGATCCTCGGCCGGGACGGGGTGTGGCGGGAGAAGGCCGATCCACTGGCCCAGCAGACCGAGGCGCCGCCGCGTACCGCGTCGGTGGTGACCCGGTCCCGGTACGACTGGAAGGACGGCGACTGGCTGGCCCGGCGTGCCGAGACCCAGTGGTACAAGGAGCCGATCAGCGTGTACGAGGTACACCTGGGCTCGTGGCGTCCCGGACTGTCCTACGTGGAGCTTGCCGACCAGCTCACCGACTACGTGGTCGACCAGGGCTTCACGCACGTGGAGCTCATGCCGGTGATGGAGCACCCGTTCGGCGGCTCGTGGGGCTACCAGGTGACCGGGTACTACGCGCCGACCGCGCGCTTCGGCGACCCGGACGGGCTGCGGCACCTCGTCGACCGGCTGCACCAGGCCGGCATCGGCGTCATCCTGGACTGGGTGCCGGCGCACTTCCCGCGCGACGAGTGGGCGCTGGCCCGGTTCGACGGCACCCCGCTGTACGAGCACCAGGACCCGCTCAGGGGCGAGCACCCCGACTGGGGTACGTACGTCTTCGACTTCGGCCGCGCCGAGGTACGCAACTTCCTCGTCGCCAACGCCCACTACTGGTGCGACGAGTTCCACGTGGACGGGCTGCGCGTGGACGCGGTCGCCTCGATGCTGTATCTCGACTACTCGCGCGAGCAGGGCCAGTGGGCGCCCAACCAGTACGGCGGCCGCGAGAACCTCGACGCGATCAGCTTCCTCCAGGAGATGAACGCCACCGTCTACAAGCACCACCCCGGCGTGGTGACCGTCGCCGAGGAGTCCACCGCGTGGCCCGGGGTGACCCGGCCGACGTACCTGCACGGGCTCGGCTTCGGGTTCAAGTGGAACATGGGCTGGATGAACGACACCCTCCAGTACGTGTCGAAGGAGCCCGTTCACCGGCAGTGGCACCACCACCAGATGACCTTCGCCACGGTGTACGCCTGGAGCGAGAACTACGTCCTGCCGATCAGCCACGACGAGGTGGTGCACGGCAAGGGTTCGCTGGTCGGCAAGATGCCCGGCGACACGTGGCAGAAGCTGGCCAACGCCCGGGCGCTGCTCGCTTTCATGTGGGCCTTCCCCGGCAAGCAGTTGCTGTTCATGGGCAGCGAACTCGCCGACGAGCAGGAGTGGAGCGAGTCCCGTGGGCTCAACTGGGACCTGTTGCACGACCCCGCGCGGGCCGGCATGCAGCGGCTGGTACGCGACCTGAACGCGGCGTACCGGGACAACCCTCCGCTGTGGACCTGTGACACCACGCCCGACGGCTTCCGGTGGATCAGCGCGGAGGACTCGCAGCACAACACGTTCTCGTTCGTCCGCTACGACCGCAGCCGGGCGCCGGTGGTCTGCGTGGTCAACTTCGCCGGTATCCCGCACGAGAACTACCGCATCGGCCTGCCCCAGGCGGGCACCTGGGTCGAGCTGGTCAACACCGACGCGGTGACGTACGGCGGTTCGGGCGTGGGCAACCTGGGCGCCGTACACGCGCAG
>VAXX01000079.1 GCA_005885115.1 Actinomycetota bacterium
GGCGGACCTCCGGTCCGCCCGCAGCGCCTGGACCGACGGTCGGCGCGCGGTAGTCAGCCCGGCGGACCTCCGGTCCGCCCGCAGCGCCTGGACCGACGGTCGGCGCGCGGTAGTCAGCCCGGCGGACCTCCGGTTCGCCCGCAGCGCCTGGACCGACGGTCGGCGCGCGATACGATGACTCGACCTGTTCCACGGCGACCAGCACGCGATGCCGCGGCGACGGCGGTTCCTCGATGGCCTCGCGCCAGCGCTGGGCGAGCCACTCCGGCTCCAGGTCGTCGAGCACGTGCCGGGGCAGCAGCCGGCGGTAGGCGGTGCGCCAGGTTGACAGCTGGATCCGCGCGATGTCGTCGGCCTCGTCGGGACGCGCCGGCCGGACATATCCCAGGGCCATGATGCTAGAAACTACGACAGTGACCAGACGGACCGTTGCGCAGGTGCTCATCGTGCTCGCCCTCGCCGGCGGCGCCTGGGCGTTCCTCGCCGCGTTCGCGGTCCGGCACGGGTCGTTCGACCTCAAGGTCTACTACGGGGCGGTCAACTACTGGCTGCACGGGCAGGGCGAGGTCTACGACTACCTGAAACCGTTCAGCAAGTACGGGTTCACGTACCCGCCGTTCGCCGCGCTGACCATGGCTCCGATGGCGGTCCTGCCCTGGTGGGCGGTGAACGCGCTGAGCATCGCCGGGACGGTCGTGGTGACCCTGGTGGTGCTGGACTGGTTCCTGCGCCCGCTGGTGGACCGGTACGGCTGGCCCCGCTGGTTCGCCGTGGCCGTGGCGGCCTGTCTGGTCTCGGTCTTCGAGCCGCTGCGCGAGACGGTCAGCTTCGGCCAGGTCAACATGCTGCTGCTGTTCCTGGTACTGGCGGACTTCCGGTACCTCATCGGGCGCGGCTCCCGCTGGGGCGGGGTCGCCATCGGCCTGGCCACGGCGGTCAAGCTGACCCCCGGCATCTTCGTGCTGTACCTGCTGCTGACCCGCCGGTACCGGGCCGCGCTGACCGCGATCGGGACCAGCGCCGCCGCGACCGTGCTCGCCATGCTGATCGCCCCGGACTCGTCCCGGGAGTTCTGGACCGACGCCCTGTGGGACACCGACCGGGTCGGCACCCTGTCGTTCATCTCCAACCAGTCCTTGGAGGGCCTGGTCGCCCGGCTGGACCCGACCCACCCGAGTACCCCGCTGTGGGCGGTGGTCGTCCTGGTCACGCTCGGCTTCTGGGCCTGGCGGGTCCGGCGCGCGGTACGCCGGGGTGACGACCTGGCCGGCGTGGCCCTGACCGGCGTGGCGGCCTGCCTGGTCAGCCCGGTCACCTGGATCCACCACCTGGTGTGGCTGCTGCCCGCGCTGCTGCTGCTGTTCGCGCACGGACTGCTGGCTGGCGGCCGCCGTCGGTGGGGCTGGCTGGCGTTGGGCACCGGCCTGTACGCGCTGCTGAGCAGCCGGCTCGTCTGGGGGTACGCCGGCCACTACACCGGGATCGGGCTGCCGCTGAGCAACGCGTACGCGCTCGCGGCGGTCATCCTCCTGCTCGTGGTGCCGACCGGTTCACGGCAGGAGGCGGACGTACCGCACGACGGGCAGTTCGACGACCGATCCGTCGGGGCGCCCGATCGGGTGCCCGGCCCGGGCGCCGTCGGCGGTGAAGCCGGCCCGCTCGTAGAACCGGCGCGCCTGGGCGTTGTCGGTGAGCACCCATAGCCGTACCGACGTGAAGCCCCGCGCGGCCAGCCGCGCCACGGCGGCGTCCATGAGCGTCCGACCGGCGCCGGTACCCCACCGGGACGGGTCGACGTAGATCGCCAGTACCTCACCGACCCGGCGGCTGAGCATCGCCTCGTGCCGGCCGACCCGGTACGGGCCGAACGCCGTGTACCCGACGGTCCGCCCCGCGTCCACCGCGACGACGTTCTCGAACGGGCTCCACTGGCTCAGCCGCTCCCGGTACCGCTCGATCCGCTCGGCCTCGTCCATGGCGGCGAGCACGTCCTCGGGCACGATCCCGGCGTACGCCTCCCGCCAGGCCCGGATGTTGATCCGGACGATGTCCGGGGCGTCGTCGGGCCTCGCCCCGCGTACCGTGAGCACGCGGCGAAGCGTAACTGTCAGACCGTGCCGTTATCGTCACGACGATGGATTCGCTGTCGCCCGGCCAGGCCCGGCGCATCGCCCTGGCCGCACAGGGCTTCGCCGATCCGCGCCCGGCCGCTGAGCCGGACCGCCGGCACCTGCGCCGGGTGCTCGGCCGGGTCGGCCTGCTCCAGATCGACTCGGTCAACGTCCTGCAGCGCGCCCACTACCTGCCCCTCTACAGCCGGCTCGGCCCCTACCGGACCAGCCTGCTCGACGGTGCCGTCTACCAGCGCCCGCGGGAGCTGTTCGAGTACTGGGGCCACGAGGCATCCCTCCTGCCGGTGGGACTGCACCGGCAGTTGCGCTGGCGGATGGCCGACGGGCACGCGTGGGGCGGCGTCGCCCGGGTGGCGGCCGAGCAGCCGGCGCTGATCGACTGGGTACGCGCCGAGGTGGCCCGGAAGGGGCCGCTGACCGCCGCCGAGGTGGAGGCCGATACGCCGCGCCGGACCGGGGACTGGGGCTGGAACTGGACGGACGCCAAGCGGGCGCTGGAGTGGCTGTTCTGGCGGGGCGAGGTGCTGGTGGCGCGGCGCAACAGCGGCTTCGCCCGGGTGTACGACGTCCCGGAGCGGATCCTGCCCGCCGAGGTGCTCCACGCGCCGACCCCGGCGCCGCAGGAGGCCCGCCGGGAGCTGATCCGCATCTCGGCGACCGCGCTGGGCGTGGCCACCGAGGGCGACCTGCGGGACTACTTCCGGCTCCCGGTCGCCGGGTTCCGCGCCGCGCTCCAGGACCTCGTGGACGCGGGCGAGCTGATCCCGGTCGAGGTACCCGGCTGGCGCCAGCCCGGATACCTGCACCACGCGGCGCGGCTACCCCGCTGGATCCGCGCGGGCACCCTGCTGAGCCCGTTCGACCCGGTGGTCTGGCGGCGGGAACGGGCCGAGCGGCTTTTCGAATTCAGCTACCGGATCGAGATCTACACGCCGGCGCCGCAGCGCGTCCACGGGTACTACGTGCTGCCGTTCCTGCTCGGCGACCGGCTGGTGGCCCGGGTCGACCTCAAGGCCGACCGGGCCGCCGGGGTGCTGCGGGTCCCCGCTGCCTGGAGCGAGCCGGGCGCTCCGCCCGAGACCCCGGCGGCGCTGGCCGCCGAGCTGCGCCGGCTCGCCGGCTGGCTGGGCCTCGCCGAGGTCGCCGCGCCCGAACGGGGCGACCTGGCCCGATCTTTGGCCCATGAGGTACGGGCGGCCCCGGTGTAATCTCTGAAGCCATGAGCCAGGTCCAGTACGTCCACGAGGGGCACCCGCAGGTGGCGGTGTCCGGCGGCCGGTTCAACGAGTTCATGTTCCGGTTCTGGGCGCGCAGTCCCCGGTGGGCCGCCCCGTTGGCCGTACTCGTGTGCTTCTCCGGCGGCGTGGCGTACACCCTGGCCGACCACCCGACCAGTGGCGACGCGTTCACCTCGCCGACCTGCCTGGTGAAGTTGAGCACCGGCTTCGACTGCCCGGGCTGCGGCGGTACCCGGGCCTTCTGGTACCTGATGCACGGCAACATCCCCGCCGCCGCCCGCTCGCACATCATGGCCGTGTTCGCCGCCCCGTACCTGGTCTACGCATACCTGGCCTGGGCGGTCAACCTGGTCAGCAAGGGCCGGAAGCTGCCGGCACTCCGGCTCTCGCCGCTGTCGATCTCGATCTTCCTGATCGCCTGGGCGGTCTTCTCCGTGGTACGTAACCTGCCATGGGCGCCGTTCACCTGGTTCTTCGTGTAGCTCTCGGCTCACGCGGCGGCGGACAGGGGTACCCGGCGCAGCTCGATGTCGCCGCTGGCCGTGCTCACGTGCACGCTGAGGTCGGGCTTTCCACTCGCCGGGGGACCGGACTGCTCCAGGTTGCTGCGGGTGGTACCGGCGGCGGTGGACAGATCCAGCCAGACGCTCGTACCGGCGGCCACGCCTATCTCGACGTCGCCCGACGCGGTGCTCAGCCGCACCTCGCCCCGGCGTACGGCACCCAGGCGCAGGTCACCCGAGGCGGTCTTGACGCGTACCGACGCGTCGGCGCGCTCGACCACGACGTCACCGCTGGCGGTGCGGACGGTGGCGTCCCCACCGGCGTACCCGACCTTGACGTCGCCTGACGCGGTATCCGCGGCCACCTGGCCGTCGACCCGCTCGACCCGGACGTCGCCGCTGGCCGCGTGCAGCCGCAGCCAGCCGGCGATGTGTCCGAGCTCGATGTCGGCGGAGGCCGCGTCGAGGACGCAGTCGCCGTACCGGCCGGTCAGCCGGGCGTTGGCGGCGGCGGTCTTCACCTTCAGGCGGCTGTCCTCGGGCAGGCGTACCTCGATCCGGACCCGGGCGTTGCGCCGCCGCCAGGTCAGGTCGGGCGCCTCGACCACGAGGGTGTCGCCGCGCAGCTCAACCAGCGTACGGTCGGCCGCGTCCCGGCACGCCTCGGTGTCCTCGTAGGGCGTCACGTCCACGGTCGCGGTGTCCCGCGGCTCGGCGATGACGTACAGGGCCCCGGCGGACGCCTTCACCTGCAGGGTGATGGGCTCGGGGCAGGCGAACTCGCGCATGGTGCGCTCCTTTGGGTAACGGGGTTCAGGCCTGGGCGAAGCCGGTGACCCGGCGGGGGCGACCGCCCCGGCCCTGCTGCACCGGCGCCGGTGCGCCGGCGGTGACGGCGGACGCGATCGCGCGTACCAGCCAGGAGTTGACCGAGATGCCCTCGGCGCCAGCGGTCCGCTCTACCTGGACCTTGAGCGGTTCGGGTAGGCGCAGCGTGATCCGGGCCTGGTCGCCGGTATCGGCGGCGGGCGGCTCCGGGGAGGGCACGGGCGCCGGCTCGGCGACCGGGGTCACCACGAAGTCGGCGTCCCGCCCGCGCAGGCGTACCTCCACGGTCGCGCCGTCCAGCTTGCTGGTGATCTCGGCGGCCGCGTCGCCCAGCGCCTCCAGCAGGCACAGCCGGGCGGCGGCGTCCAGGGCGGCGGTGAGGACCTCGGCGGTACGGGCGACCTCGGCGCCGCCCGGCGCCGCTGCCGAGTGCAGCTCCCGCCGGAGGGTGTCGAGATAGGGTGACAGCTCCATGACGTCACTATGACATCACTAACGACGTCGCGCAAGCGTCATCATGATGCGAGCCCGGCTGCGACTAAGGTCAGGGACAAAACGCCGGAAGGAGCGCTGTCGTGCCCGAGATCGTCCCGCCGCTGGTACGGGTCATCGCGTACACGCACTTCGAGGCCCCGGAGGACGTACCGTGGTCCACCGACGCCGAGGGCGGACAGGCGCTCGCCGAGTTCGCCGGCCGGGCCTGCTACCAGTCGTGGAGCAAGCCCAACCCGAGCACCGCCACCAACGCCGGGTACCTCAACCACATCCTCGAGGTCGGGCACCTGTCGGTGCTGGAGCACGGCACCGTGACGTTCTACTTCACCGGGGTGTCCCGCTCGTTCACCCACGAGCTGATCCGGCACCGGCACTTCTCGTACTCGCAGCTCTCCCAGCGGTACGTGCCCGAGCGCGACGCCGCCATGGTCGAGCCGGAGGCGATCGCCGAGGATCCCGAGCTGCACGCGAAGTTCGTCGCGGCCACCGAGGCGAGCGTCCGGGCGTACACCGAACTGCTGGAAGGGCTGGAGAAGCGCTTCGCCGACGTACCCAATGCGACGTTGCGGCGCAAGCAGGCCCGGCAGGCGGCGCGCCGAGCACGCCGACGTGGAGATCCGCGAACTGGCCGTGGAGTGCCTGCGCCAGCTCCAGAAGGTGGCCCCCAACGTATTCGCCGACTTCACCATCTCGACGCTGGCGGACGGCAGCGAGATCGCCGCCAGCCCGTACGCGTGGGAGTCCTGAGCTTCCCGGTCGGTTAGGTTATGCACATGACTCGCAGCCACCCCTTTGGTCGCCTGCTCACCGCGATGGTGACACCGCTGCGCCCGGACGGTTCGCTCGACGCCGACGGCGCCGCCCGGCTGGCCACCCATCTCGTCGACGAGCAGGGCAACGACGGGTTGGTCATCAACGGGACGACCGGCGAGGCGCCGACGACCACCGATGCCGAGAAGGACACCCTGTTGCGGGCGGTGATCGAGGCGGTAGGGGACCGGGCGTACGTGGTCGCCGGCGTCGGTACCAACGACACCCGGCACACCGTCGAACTGGCCCGCGCCGCCGAGAAGGCCGGTGCCCACGGCACGCTCGTCGTCACGCCGTACTACAACAAGCCCCCGCAGGAGGGTCTCTACCGGCACTTCACCACGGTGGCCGACGCTACCGGCCTGCCGGTCCTGGTCTACGACATCCCGCACCGGGCCGGCGTGCCGATCGCCACCGACACGCTGTGCCGGCTCGCCGAGCACCCGCGCATCGTCGGGGTCAAGGACGCCAAGTCCCTGCTGGTCGAGACCGCGTGGGTCACCCGGCGGACGGACCTGTCGATCTACTGCGGCGAGGACGCGCTCACCCTGCCGAGCCTGGCCGTCGGGGCGGTCGGCCTGGTCGGCACGTCCACCCACCTGATCGGGTTGCGCACCAAAGAGATGATCGAGGGGTACGTGTCCGGAAACGCAAACGAGGCTCTTCGCCTGCACCACGAACTGCTCCCGCTGTTCACCGGGATCTTCCGTACCCAGGGGGCGATCCTGGTCAAGGCGGCGCTGAACCTGCTCGGGTTACCGGCCGGGCCACTGCGCCCACCGCTGGTGGAGGCGACCGACGCGGAGATCGCCCAACTGCGTACCGACTGCGCCGCCGTCGGCGTGGAGCTCCCTCGATGAGCGCCGGCGCGCCGGCCACCGTCGCCGTGGAGGTCGACCTGCATACCCTGGCCCGGCCCGACCTGGGCGGCCCGCCCCCGCTGCCCGCGCGGGCGCTGCGCATCATGCCGCTGGGCGGCCTGGGCGCGATCGGCCGCAACATGACCGTGTTCG
>VAXX01000080.1 GCA_005885115.1 Actinomycetota bacterium
CCCGCGTGGCGAACTCGGCCTTGGCCGCGTCCCGCAGCCGGGCGATCCGGGTCACGTCCACCTCGACCACGGTGGTGAGCTGCGCGGATACCTGGAGCGACTCGACCATCCGGCGGGCGATGGTGGCCCGCATCCGGGTCAGCTTCTCGGTCCGCCCGCGCAACGGGCTGGGCTCGGCCTTCGCGGCAGCCGGCGCGGCGGCGGGAGCCGGCGCGGCCGGAGCCGGGGGCGGTGCGGCGGCGGCCGCCTTCTGCTGTTCGGCCGCGTCGAGGACGTCCTGCTTGCGGATCCGGCCACCCACGCCGGTACCGCTGAGGCTGGACAGGTCCACGCCGTGCTCGCTGGCGAGCTTGCGGACCAGCGGGGTCACGTACCCGCCGTCCTCGCCGGCCGGCGTGCTGATCTGTGCCGCCTGGGCCTGCGCCGGCTTGGCCGCGCCGCCGTTGGTCGGCGACTGCGACTGCGACTGCGACTGCGACTGCGACTGGGCGGGCGGTGCTTGCGGGGCCGGTGCGGGCGCTGCGGCCTGCGGTGCGGGGGCGGCCTGCGGCGCGGGGGCGGCCTGCGGTGCGGGGGCGGCCTGCGGTGCGGGGGCGGCCTGCGGTGCGGGGGCCGGTACCGGCTGCGCGGGCGCGGAAGCGCCACCCGCCGCGCCGATCACCGCGAGGTCCGCGCCGACCGGTGCGGTCTCGTCCTGGCCGACCTTGATTTCCAGGAGGGTACCGGCGGCCGGCGACGGGATCTCGGTGTCCACCTTGTCGGTGGACACCTCCAGCAACGGCTCGTCCGCGTCGATCGAGTCGCCGACCTGCTTGAGCCAGCGGGTGACCGTACCCTCGGTCACCGACTCGCCCAGCGCCGGCATCTTCACCACGGTGCCCGACGCCGACGGTGCCGCCGCTGGCGCCTCGGTATCCGCGGGCTTCTCGGTGGACGGCTCGTCGACGCGCGGCGCCGGCCGCTCCTCCTCGACCGTGGCCCGCTCGGGGGGCTGCTGCGCGGCGGGCGGTTCCTGGGCGGCGGGCTGCGCCGCGGGCGCCGGCTGCGCGGCCCGCCCGGCGCCGTCCCCGTCGATGACCGCCAGCTCGCTGCCGACCTCGGCCGTCTCGTCCTCGCGTACGACGATCCGGGTCAGTACGCCGGCCGCGGGCGACGGGATCTCGGTGCCCACCTTGTCGGTGGATACCTCCAGCAGCGGCTCGTCCGCCTCGACCCGCTCACCCTCGTGCTTGAGCCAGCGCGTGACGGTACCCTCGGTGACGCTCTCGCCCAGCCGAGGCATGGTGACCGATACCGTGCGTCGGGTGTGGGTGGATCAGTTGGGCGACGTCGGCCGGGTACGCCTCCCAGTTGTAGATGAGCTGCGCCTCGGCGATCAGCTCACCGACCCGGTCGCCGACGATGTGTACGCCGAGCACCGGCCCATCGGTCAGGCTCACCAGCTTGACGAACCCGGCCGTCTTGAGGATCTGGCTACGGCCGTTGCCGGTCAGGTCGTACGTCAGCGTCCTGACCCGTTCGCCGTACCGCTCCTTGGCCTTCGCCTCGGTGAGGCCGACCGAGGCGACCTCGGGGGAGGTGTACGTGATCCGCGGGATGCCATCCTCGTCGATGACCGCCGGGTTCTTCCCGGCGATCTCCTCGGCGACGAAGATGCCCTGCTGGAAGCCCCGGTGGGCGAGCTGGAGCCCGGGCACGATGTCGCCGACCGCGTACACGTTGGGCACGCTGGTACGCAGCCGGTCGTCGGTCAGGACGAAGCCGCGCTCCATCTTCACGCCCTGCTGCTCGTACCCCAGATCGGCCGTGGTCGGACCGCGCCCCACCGCGACCAGCAACAGTTCGGCCTCGATGGTCTCGCCGCCCTGGATGGTCAGCCGGATGCCGGCGTCGGTGCGCTCGACCTTCTCGTACGGCCTGCCGGTCTTGAACGCGATGCCGCGCTTGCGGAACGCCCGCTCCAGAGCCTTGGAGCTCTGCTCGTCCTCGGGCGGCAGCAGCCGGGGCAGCGCCTCGACGATCGTCACGTCGACGCCGAAGGACTTCCAGGCGCTGGCGAACTCGCAGCCGATCACCCCGCCGCCGAGGACGACGGCCGACGCCGGTACGTGGTCGAGGTTCAGCGCGTGCTCGGAGGTGATGATGCGCTCGCCGTCGATGGAAAGCCCCGGCAGCGTCTTGGCGTACGACCCGGTGGCCAGGATCAGGTTCCGGCCGGTGATCCGCTGCCCGTCGACCTCGACCGTGGTCGGTCCGACCAGCCGCCCCTCGCCCTCGACCAGGGTCACCTTGTTGGCCTTCACCAGGCCCTGCAGTCCCTTGTAGAGCCGGCCGACCACGCCGTCCTTGTACGCGTTGACGGCCTTCATGTCGATGCCGTTGAACGTCGCCTGGACGCCGAACTGCTCGCCCTCCCGGGTCGCGTCGGCCACCTCACCGGCGTGCAGCAGCGCCTTGGTCGGAATGCAGCCGCGGTGCAGGCAGGTACCGCCGACCTTGTCCTTCTCGATCAGAGCGACCGACAGTCCGAGCTCGGTGGCCCGGAAGGCCGCCGCGTACCCGCCGCTACCGCCGCCAAGAACGACGACGTCGTATCCACTGTTCGGTGCGCTCACGTGAACTCCCCGGTGCCCGGCTGACTCGACTGCTCCACGATGTCCGACCGGGCGACCCGTGGCTGCCCACGTCGGCTGGGCGCCGGTGCCGGAAGGGCAGAGGCGCCCCGGCTATCTTGTCACTCCCGGCCGGGGAGCGCGTAACGAGGTGCCCAACGACACGATGGTTCGGCGTACCCTGGTCCGGCAGTCGGCCGCGTGTCGTGGTCGTTTCGGGGAGGAGGGGTCGGTGGGGCTGTTCAGTCGGCGCGACCGGGCGCCGAGGTCGAGCAGCGACCGGGGCGGGTACCAGGCGGGCCTGGAGCACCTTGAGCAGTTTGTCCGGTCGCGCTACGGGGTCGAAGGCTTCGTCGAGCCGCGTACCACGGTCACCGACACGACCCTGATCCTGATCGCCCACGACGGGGAGTGGACCCGCCGACGGGTACCGGATGCCCGGGTCGCCCGGGACTTCGGGCAGCGCATGGGCGTCCCGGTGTACAACGTCCAGCTCACCGGCTATCCCCAGCGGATGCGCGACTACAACGAGCGCCGCAAGCGGGCCGCCGAGCCGGGCTGAGTCAGCCGGTCGATCAGCTCCAGGACGGTACGCACGGGGACGCCGGTACCCCCCTTGGACCAGTACCCGGTCGGTTCGCCGGAGTGGTAGCTGGGCCCGGCGATGTCCAGGTGCGCCCACGGCAGGTCGGCGGTGACGAACTGGGACAGGAAGATGCCGCCCTGCAGCATGTGCCCGGCCCGGTCCATGTTCGCGTTGGTCTGCGAGATGTCGGCGACGTCGGAGTCCATCCCCTTGCGCACGTCATCGGGCAGCGGCATCGGCCAGGCCGGTTCGCCGGCCGCGTCGCCGGCCTCCTTGACCCACTGGCAGAAGTCCTCGTCGCCCATGACGCCGGCGATCCGCTTGCCCAGCGCGACCACCTGGCCGCCGGTCAGTGTGGAGGTCTCCAGCAGGTAGTCCGGCTCGTCCTCGCAGGCCCGCGCCATGGCGTCGGCGAGGACCATCCGGCCCTCCGCGTCGGGGTTGAGCACCTCGACCTTCAGGCCGTTGTACATGGTCACCACGTCACCGGGCCGGTACGCCGAGCCCGAGATCATGTTCTCCGCCATCGGCAGGTATCCGGTGACCGCCAGCTTGGGCTTGAGCGCGGCCACGGCGAGCAGGACCGAGGCGACCGCCGCGGCGCCGGCCATGTCGCCCTTCATCTCCCACATGCCGCTGGCCGGCTTCACCGCGTACCCGCCGGTGTCGAACGTGATGCCCTTGCCGATCAGGGCCAGGTGCTGGACGGCGCCGCGCGGGGCGTATGCCAGCCGGACCAGCCGGGGCGGTGCCGTCGAACCCATCCCGACGGCGAGGATCCCGCCGTACCCGCCGCGTTTGAGCGCCTTCTCGTCCAGGACCTCGACGGAGAGCCCGGCCGCCGTCCCGGCCGCCGCGACCGCGTCGGCGAAGTCCGGCGGGCGCAGCTCGTTGGGGGCGGTGTTGACCCAGTCCCGGGTACGGGCGACGGCCCGTACCACGGTCGAAGCCCGCTTGGTCTCCGCCTTGACCGCCCGGTCCTTGGCGTCCGGTACGTGCATCGTCGCCGAGCGCAGCGCCGGCCGGCGCCCGTTGCCTTTCGTCTTGTACCCGGCGAACTGGTATGCGCCGAGCAGCGCCCCCTCGGCCAGTGCCCGTACCGCCTCCGGCTCCCGCTCGGGATCGTCGGCCACGGGCAGCGCGAACAGCGCCGTCCCCGTACCCGCCAAGGCTCGTGCGGCGACCCCCGCGGCCCGGCGCAGGACGTCGGTGGCCGGCAGCGCCCCGGCCGGCTCCGGGCCGAGCCCGACCGCGACCACCAGCGGCGCGCTGATCGTCCCGAGCGTGGCCAGCTTGGTCACCTCGCCGGCGGCGCCGCTGGCCCCGAGCAGCGCGAGCGTCTGGACCAGCCGCCCCTCGAAGGCCGCCGCGATGCTCTCGGCGCCGGAGGCGAGCAGGAGCGGCGCGGGCGCGTCGGCGTCCTGGCTGTACACCCCGATGACCACCGCGTCGACGGCCTGCTCGGCCGGGTCCCCGTCGGCCAGGCCGAGCGTCGGTAGGCTCTCGCTCACGCTTGTCTCCCGTCGTAGCTTCCGTCGATGCTACTGATGTCCCTCCAACGCGATAGGTTTGCACCCCATGAGCGAGCTGCGTCGTTCCCCACTGCACGACCGGCACGCCGGGCTGGGTGGGAAATTCGCCGCCTTCGGCGGCTGGGAGATGCCGCTGGAGTACGCCGAGGGTGGCGTCCTCAAAGAGCACGCGGCGGTACGCGAAGCGGTCGGCCTGTTCGACGTGTCCCACCTGGGTAAGGCGAGCGTGACCGGGCCGGGTGCGGCCGGGTTCGTCAACCGCTGCCTGAGCAACGACCTGGACCGGATCACACCCGGGCAGGCGCAGTACACGCTGTGCCTGGACGAGTCGACCGGCGGCGTGGTCGACGACCTGATCGCCTACCTGTACAGCCCGTACGACGTGTTCCTGATCCCCAACGCCGCCAACACCGCCGAGGTGGTCCGGCGGCTCGCCGCCGCCGCACCGGGGGAGGTCGTGGTGAGCGACCGGCACGAGGAGTACGCGGTCCTCGCCGTCCAGGGGCCGCGCTCGGCGGAGGTCCTCGACGCGCTGGGGCTGCCGTCCGGGCACGGGTACATGAGCTTCGCGGCGGGCCGGCTCGGCACGGTCACGCTGACCGTGTGCCGGACCGGCTACACCGGCGAGCACGGGTACGAGCTGGTCGTCCCGTGGGAGGCGGCCGGCCCGGTGTGGGACGCGGTACTGGACGCCGGTGCCCCGTTCGGGATCCGCCCGTGCGGCCTGGCCGCCCGGGACACGCTGCGTACCGAGATGGGGTACCCGCTGCACGGGCAGGACCTGTCGCCGAGCATCACGCCGGTACAGGCCCGGGCCGGTTGGGCGGTCGGCTGGGGCAAGCCGGCGTTCTGGGGCCGGGAGGCGCTGCTCGCCGAGCGTGGGGCCGGACCGATGCGCCTGCTGTACGGCCTGGAGTCCCTCGACCGGGGGATCCCGCGCCCGCACATGGTCGTCCTGCTCGGCGACGTACCCGTCGGTGAGGTCACCAGCGGGACGTTCTCGCCGACCCGACGGATCGGCATCGGGCTGGCCCTGCTGGACAAGGCGTCCGGGCTGCACGAGGACGACGAGGTGACGGTCGACATCCGGGGCCGCCGTTCGCGGATGCGGGTGGTGAAGCCACCCTTCGTCCAGCCCTCGGTCCGGTAGGCAGCTAGCCCAGCGACAGCCCGACCAGGGCCACGGTCTGGCCGATCTCGACCAGCGCACCGAGGACGTCTCCGGTCGTACCGCCGAGCCGGTTCACCGCGTGCCGGTGTACCAGCACCGTCGCCCCGAGTCCGGCCAGCACCGCCACCGGCCCCTGCCACGGCCGGCCCGGTACGGCCAGCAGCGCCACCGCCGCCACGCCCAGGTACCCCAGGGCCAGGTCGAGCCCCCGGGTCGTACCCACGACCAGGGCGCCGAGCCCGTCCGGCCGCGCCGCGGCCATGCCCCGCCGGCACGCCCAGGTGACCGCGAGCCGCCCGGACGCGAGCCCGGCCACGGTGGACGCGAGCAGCGCGAGCACCGGCCGCGCGCCGATGCCGGCGAACGCACCGGCCTGGATGAGTACCGCCAGGACGATCGCCACCACCCCGAACGGCCCCACCTCGGGACTGCGCATGATGGCCAGCGCCCGGGGCCGGGCGGTGTACGAGCCGAGCCCGTCCGCGGTGTCGGCCAGCCCGTCCAGGTGCAGCCCCCGGGTCAGCGCCGCGCCCAGGCCGACGGCCAGCCCGCCGAGCACCAGGGCGGGGGCGTGCAGCAGCCACAGCCCGAACAGCGCGAGCCCGACCACCAGGCCGAGCAGCGCGCCCACCACCGGGGCCAGGATCATCGCGGCCCGGGCGGCCGAGCGGTCCACCCGTCCGGAGGACAGCGGGAAAACCGTGAAGGTGGTCAGCGCCAGGCGCAGTCCGTCACGCACGAATCGTGTCCGGGTCGGCCAGCACGTCCTGACTGTCCACAGTGTACACCGTAGCCGGCCCGGCGGCGCTGGCGAGCAGCAGCGCGGACTGGATCAGCGGCAGCACGGTCAGCGCGGCGCCGCCCTCGCCCAGGCCCAGACCCAGTTCGGCCACCGGGGTCAGGGTGAGCCGGTCGGCGCCGGTCCGCACCGCCGGGTGCCCGCCGTCGTCGGCCAGCAGCA
>VAXX01000081.1 GCA_005885115.1 Actinomycetota bacterium
GCGGCTGAGGGGAGGTGAAACGCCATGCGGCACACCAGTCTCCCGGTCCTCGGGGGCGACGACGAGGAAGGCGGCGACAACAACGGCCACGGCTGACCCAAGGCCAGACCAAGCCGAGCCCGGCCAGGCTGGCAGCGTTGAGCCTGGCCGGGCATCGGAAAGGGCTAACCGAGACGAAACAAGGAGCTGGAGCAATGGCGATCGCGGCGAGCGTCGTCATAGGGCTGGCGCTGGGCTGGGTTGCGGGTATGTGGACACGGAAGCGGTCGGATACCTGGTGCCCGGTGGATGGCTCGAAGCTGAGCTGCCCACGCTGCATTACGGCCGAGGCGCCGCTCGGCAGTCCAGCCAATGCGCTGCGGCGGAAGTCCACTGTGGAGGGTGGGGTACGGCATGAGCGCTGGAGTTGTTGAGCCACAAGAACTCAGCCAGGCGGACGAGGTATTCCGCCGGGTCATGGCTGCCGTTACCGAGCAAGCGTGCGCCGAGGGCCGCGAAGGCGAAGTCATGGAGGCGCTGTTTCCCGTGCTTCTGAACGGTGTTGGCGACCACGACGGCGAAAACCACCCCTTGTGATGGCTGCACACCGGGCCCCGGACAGCCAGCTCTACCTGAGCGGTGCGGCTCTTGACGAACTCGACCAGGCGCAAGCCGAACTGGACGCGCACTTGCCGAGCGGCAGCGATGGAAGATGCCTCCACTGTCGGCAGGAAATCCCTTGTGCCGCGCGGGAACGAGCTTCGCTCACCTTCCGCCGGTACGGGGCGCTGCCCAAACGGCGGCCGGGACTCGCCAGGGTGCGGCCGGTGGGCGAGGTCGCGTCAGTAGCAGGATTGCTGACCTGAGATGCCGAAGACGCTTGTTGACATCGACGTGGAGCTGCTGGCTCAGGCGCAACAGATTCTTGGGACCAGCACCAAGAAGGACACGGTGCCCGTGCGGGAGCGGGTTCGAGTAACGCTGCGATGGTGCGGGAGAGGGGACTCGAACCCCTACGTCCTCTCGGACACCAGGACCTAAACCTGGCGCGGCTGCCAGTTACGCCACTCCCGCCGGCAGTGCAGAAGTCTAACCCAGCCGGGTCACTTCGACCGTGACGCCCAGCTCAGAGCCGGGTGCGCCGTGGTAGACGCCCTTGAGCGGGGTCACGTCGGCGTACTCCCGGCCCCGGGCGACGATCACGTGCTGGACCCCGGTGGCCACGCCGTTGGTCGGGTCGTACCCCTCCCAACCGCCGCACCACCACTCGACCCAGGCGTGGCTCTGCCCCTCGACCGTCTCGCCGATCGCCGCGTCGGGGCTGGGATGCAGGTACCCGGAGACGTACCGGACCGGGATCCCGACCGCCCGCAGCAGCGCGGCGGTCAGGTGCGCGATGTCCTGGCACACCCCCTTGCGCAGCTCCCACGCCTCCTGCGCGCCGGTCTGCACGCCGGTCGAGCCGGGCACGTAGGCGACGTTTTCCCTTACCCAGTCGGCGATGGCGCGCGCGGCCTCGCGGGGTGGCTGTCCGTCGGCGAGTTGCGCCGCGCGTCGGCGCAGCGTCTCGTCCACGGTGGTACGGGTGGTGTCCGTCACCAGTTCCGCATGTCTGTCCAAGATGGACGGCGCGCGCAGCACGTCCCACCCGACGGCGGGTACCGGGGCCGGATCGTCGGTCTCGACCATGCTCGACGCGGTGACCTTCAACTGCGGGTGCGGCCGGTGCAGGTCGAACACGGTGACCTGGCTGCCCCAGTAGTCCAGGTACCGCCACACCGAGGCGGCCGCGGCCGGCGCCACCTCGACCTGGCTGAACAACGTGATCTGGTGCGGCGTCGTCATCGGGGTCATCCGGGCCTCGTTGTACGACGCGTACGCCGTCCCCCCGTACGAGAACCCGGTCACGTGGTTGATCCGCAGCCGCCAGCTCACGTCAGCTCCCCTCGTGGGCCCAGACGACCGGGGCGGCGTGCTTGAAGTACCGGTTGTTGACCGCCGCGCTGCACGCGGCGCAGGCCTGTTGCAGGGCGCGCAGATGGGCGGGTAGCTCCTCGATCAGCCCGGTCACGTCGGCGTACTCCAGGCGGGTGCGGATCTGGCCGATCGGGCGCCGGGCGGCGTCGCGTACCCCGGAGCGTTCGGTCGCCGGGGCCAGTTCCCGCAGGCACTGTTCGGCGGTGGTGAGCGCGTGCAGCGCCGACCGGGGGAACAGCCGGTCCAGCATCAGGAACTCGATGACCCGGGCGGGTTCCAGGGTGCCGCCGTGGGTACGCAGGAACGACTCGTCGGCCCCGCAGGCCCGCAGTACGGTGCGCCAGTCGCCCGGCCCGTCACTGGTCAGCAGCTGTACCGACAGCAGTCGCGCGGTCATGTCCACCCGTTCCAGGGACCGGCCCAGGATCAGGAAGCGCCACCCCTCGTCCCGGCTCATCGTGGACTCGGCGAGGCCGGCGAGCACCGCCGCGCGTTCCCGGATGAAACTGAGGAACAGTGCCGGCCCCAGCCGTTCGGCGGCCCGCCGCCGGGTGGACATCGTATGCCAGGTGACGTTGAGACATTCCCACATCTCACTGGAGATGGTCTCCCGGGCACCGCGCGCGTTCTCCCGGGCGGCGGCCACCGCACCGGCCAGCGCGCTCGGGTCGTCCACGTCGAAGGCCAGCCGCTCCAACGCATCCCCGGCGGTCAGCCGCTTCTCGTCGGTGGCGCTGACGCCGAGGATCGCCAGCAGCGAACGGCACGCGGCGTCCTCGTCGGACCACGGGTCCTCCAGCAGCCGGGCGAGGAACGCGTCGAGGATCCGGGCGGTATCGTCGGCCCGCTCGACGTACCGGCCGATCCAGAACAGCGACTCGGCGATCCGACTCAGCATTACTGTTGGCTCCCGGTCGGTCCGGCCCCGGCGTCCCGGGGCGCGACGTCATGCGGTACCACTTCAACGGTTCTCGTCGCGGTGCGCGGCCGAGGCGGTGCCGCCGCCGGCTCCGCGGCCAGCACCCAGGTGTCCTTGGAACCGCCGCCCTGGCTGGAGTTGACCACCAGCGCACCCTCGGGCAGCGCGACCCGGGTCAGCCCACCCGGCAGCAGCCAGACGTCGTCGCCGTCGTTGATGGCGAACGGGCGCAGGTCGATGTGCCGGGGCGCGACCCGGTTGCCGATGAGGGTGGGCGAGGTGGACAGGGCGACCGGCCGCTGGGCGATCCAGCCGCGCGGGTCGGCCGCGACCGTCGCCCGCAGACTGTCCAATGTGGACTCGTCGGCCGCCGGTCCGATGACGATGCCCTTGCCACCGGAGCCGTCCACCGGTTTGAGCACCAGAGTGTCCAGAGTGGACAGTACGTGCCGCAGCACCTCGGGGTCGTCCAGTCGGTGCGTCTCCACGTTGGGGATCAGCGGTTCCTCGGACAGGTAGTAGCGGATCAGGTCGGGCACGTACGTGTACAGCAGCTTGTCGTCGGCGACCCCGTTGCCGATCGCGTTGGCCAGCGTCACGGTGCCGGCCCGGGCCGCGTTGACGATGCCCGGGCAGCCGATCACCGAGTCCGGCAGGAAGTGCAGCGGGTCGAGGAACTCGTCGTCCACCCGCCGGTACACCACGTGTACCGGCTGTTCCCCTTGCGTGGTGCGCATCCGTACCCGGTTGCCCGAGCAGACCAGGTCGCGCCCTTCCACCAGTTCGACGCCCATCAGCCGGGCCAGCAACGCGTGCTCGAAGTACGCCGCGTTGTAGACCCCGGGCGTGAGCACGACGACGCACGGATCGGCCACCCCGTCGGGCGCGGCCGCCCGCAGCGCGGCCAGCAGCCGGGCCGGGTAGTCGTCCACCGGGCTGACCCGCGCGTCGGCGAACAGGGTCGGCAGCGTCTGGGTCATCGCGCGCCGGTTCTCGATGACGTAGCTGACCCCGGACGGGATCCGCAGGTTGTCCTCCAGGACGCGGAACTGGCCGGCCTCGTCGCGCACCAGGTCGACGCCGGAGATGTGGATGCGTACCCCGTTGGCCGGCTCGATCCCGTACGCCTCCCGGCGGAAATGGGCGCTCGTGGTCACCAGCCGCCGGGGTACCACGCCGTCGTCCAGGACCGATCCCCGCCCGTACACGTCGGCCAGGAACCGTTCCAGCGCGGTGACCCGTTGCCGGACCGCCCGGGTCACCATGTCCCATTCGGCGGCGTCGATGATCCGGGGGATCAGGTCGAGCGGGAAGGGCCGCTCCTCGCCCGCGTACGCGAAGGTGACGCCCCGGTCGGTGAACACCCGCGCGAGCTGGTCGGCCCGGAACCGCAGATCCACGCCGGACAGCGGTTGGAGGGTGGCGAACAGCGACAGGTACGGCGCGCGGGGCTGCCCCGGCGCGGCGAACATCTCGTCCCAGGCCGCTGCCAGCCGGTAGGAATCGAAGATGTCCGCCATGGCCGGACGGTACGCCGGATCGGTTTCCGACGCATTAACTCAGTCGATGCCGAGATCCTTGCGCAACTTGGCCACGTGACCGGTCGCCTTCACGTTGTACAGCGCGCGCTCGATCTTTCCGGCCTCGTCGATGACGAACGTGGACCGGATCACCCCGGTGACCGTCTTGCCGTACAACTGCTTCTGCCCGTACGCCCCGTACGCGGTGAGCACCGTCTTGTCGTGGTCTGCCACCAACGGGAAGGTCAGCGCGTCCCGTTCCCGGAACTTGGCCAGCGCCGCGGGGGTGTCCGGGGAGATCCCGACGACCTCGTACCCGTGCCCCTTGAGCGAGGCGATCGAGTCGCGGAAGTCGCACGCCTGGGTCGTGCACCCGGGCGTCATCGCCGCCGGGTACGCGTACAGGATCACCCTGCGCCCCCGCAGGTCCCCCAGCGACAACTGCTTCCCGTCGTCGGTCGGCAGCGCGAAGTCGGGCGCGTCGTCACCAGGCTGGAGCCGTACCGGTTCGGTCATACCGGCAAGCCTAGCCAGTCGCCGTCAGCCCGCCGCCGCCCGGTCCCCTTCCGTGGCCTGGAAGGCGGGCATTGACGCTCATGCATGGTCCTGCGATCGTGGGGAAACGGCACCCGCCCGTGCCTCGGCTACTGAATGGCGTCCACCCACGCCGTCCCACGAGCAGTCGGAGGAGCGAGTGTCCCGAGCCCGTTACCCGCTGGCGGTCGCCGCCGCGGCAGTCCTGACCGTCGCACTCGTACCCGCGAGTGCCCACGCCGCCCCGAAACCGGCGAGCAAGTACGACTGGTTGCAGTTCGCGTACGACCCGGGGAAGTCGGCCAACGACACCGCCGAGTCGACGGTGAACCTCGGCAACGTCAAGAACCTCAAGCAACTGTTCAAGGTCGCGCTCCCGGACGCGCCGGACGGCTCCCCGGTGTTCCTGCACGACGTCACCACACCCAAGGGCG
>VAXX01000566.1 GCA_005885115.1 Actinomycetota bacterium
CGGTGCGGAGAACCCGACCGCGGCGGTGCTCGCCACGGCGAGCTGGCCGGCCGACCCGCTGGGCGAGCGCCGTCCGGTGCTGGACGAGGCCGCCGGGCTGGTCCACGCCGCCCGGGCCGGGGCACCGGTCGCCCCGGACGACCCCGACGATCCGTGGGCGCAGGAGATCGAGCTGCTGCTCGCCGAGCGGGCCAGCTTCGCGCCGGATCCGCAGGCGCCGGTCGAGGTCACGCTGCCCGGCCACCTGTCGGTGTCCCAGCTCGTCACGCTGCGCCGGGACCCGCAGGCCCTCGCCCGTACCCTGCGCCGCCCGCTGCCCGCCCGACCCGGTCCCCGCGCAGCGGGAACGGGAGTACGCCCAGGCCGCCGAGGTAGTGGTCGCTGGCGATACTGCGGCCGGGAAAGACGCCGGTGGACAGGCCGGCGACCGCCACGACGTCCCACTCCAGCCCCTTGGCGGCGTGACCGGTGAGGATCTGTACCGCGCCTTCCACCACGTCCACCTCGCCCGCCGGCAGGCCACGCTCCTCCGCCTCGGCCGCCGCCAGGTAGGCCAGGAAGGCGGTCAGCGTGGCGCCCTCGGCCTCGGTCGCGAACCGGGCGGCGGTCACCCCGAACGCGTCCAGATGCGCCCGGGCCAGGCCCGCGTCGCCGGGCCGGGTGGCCACCTCGACGTCCAGCCCGATGGTGCGCTCGATGTCGGCGACCAGGTCGGGCAGCGGCTGGTCGAGCCGGCGGCGCAGGCCGCGCAGCTCGTCGCGCAGCCGCGCGAAGCGGCCGTACCCCTCCGGCGAGTACTGGTCGGCGTCGCCCAGGTCGTCCAGCGCCTCGACGAGGCTCGGCTCCTCGAAGCGTTCGGCACCGTCCACAGTGGACCCGAGAGCGCGGGCGCGCCGGTGCAGCATCACGAGGTCGCGCGGGCCGATCCGCCAGCGCGGACCGGTGAGCAGCCGCAGCAGTGCGGCGCCCTCGCCGGGATCGGCCAGTACCCGCAGCGTGCTGACGACGTCGCGGACCTCGGGGGTGTCGTCGATGGCCGGGATCTGGGCGCGGACCCGGATGAGTACGGCCGTCGTCGGGCGCTCCTCGACCGGGATCGCATCGAGGTCCCCGGTGTGCCCGTGGGTCCACGCGGCCACGATCCGGTCGGCGATCCAGGCCGCCTCGTCGGCGTACGTCTCAAACAGTCCACAGTGGACAGTCGCGGCTCCGGCCTGCGGGCCGACCGTCGGTGCCGGGGTCAGCCGGGCCACCTGGTGGCCGTACGTGCGCAACGGGTCGGACAGCGTGTTGGCGACCCGCAGAATCTCCGGCCGGTTACGCCAACTCGTGGACAGTTGGAGCTTGTGCGCGGGCTCGCCGGACCGGTCCGGGAAGTCACTGGGGAACCGGTCGAGGGTGCCGGCGCTCGCACCCCGCCAGCCGTAGATCGACTGGCACGGGTCACCGACGGCGGTCACCGGGTGGCCCCGGCCGAACAGCGAGCGCAGCAGGACGACCTGGGCATGGCTGGTGTCCTGGTACTCGTCGAGCAGGACGACCCGGTACCGGTCCCGCTCGACCGCCGCGACCTCCGGATGGTCCCGGGCGGCCTGGGCGGCCCAGGCGAGCTGGTCGCCGAAGTCCATCGCCTCCAGGTCCCGCTTGCGCCGGGTGTACGCCCGCACGAGCGGGAGCAGTTGCAGCCGGGCCCGCTGCTTGCACAGCAACTCGGTCACCGGCGCGTGTACCCGGCCGGGCAGCGTGTTGACCTCGGCGTGGAACCGGCCGGTCCAGGCGGCCAACTGGTCCGGGCTCACCAGGTGTTCGGCGAGGTCGCCGGCCAGGTGCAGGACGCCGTCGGTGACCGTGGTGGGCGCGTTGGGTACCTCGGACATGTCGCCCTCGTACGAGCGCACGACCGCGTCGGCGAGCTGCCAGCAGGTGGCCTCGGTGAGCAGTCGCGTGGTGGGTTCGAAGCCGGCCCGCAGGCCGTGCTCGGTGACGATCCGGGCGGCGTACGAGTGGTACGTGGCCACCGTCGGCTCGCCGCTGAGCAGGTCGTCCCGGCCGAGCTTGCGGACCAGTTGCCCGAGCCGGGCCCGGATCCGGTGCGCCAGTTCGCCGGCCGCCTTCCGGGTGAAGGTGAGGCCGAGGATCTGCTCGGGGCGGGCGTACCCGTTGGCCACCAGCCACACCACCCGGGCCGCCATCGTCTCGGTCTTTCCCGAGCCGGCCCCGGCCACCACCAGTACCGGACTCATCGGCGCGGAGATGATCGCGGCCTGCTCGGCGGTCGGCGGGTAGCGCAGCCCGAGGAGTACGGACAGCTCCCCCGGCGTGTACCGCGGCCCCGCGGTCGCCCGGCTCATGAGGACGGTCCCGTCACGTGGCGGCCCTTGACATCGACCGGGCAGCTCGTCCGTACCGGGCAGGTGCGGCACTTCGCGTTGACCACCGCCTGGAACGTCGCGGCCGCCATGGTCGCCGCCGTACGCTTCACCAGCTCCGCCGCCCATCCGGGGTCCGCCGCCTCGGACAACGGCGGCTGTACCTGCTCCTTGACGCCGGTATGGCTGCCGAGCTGCACCAGCGCCGCCCCGCCGCTCTCCTCGCCCCACTCGGCGAACGCGCCCGCCTCGATGGCCGCCTGGTAGGCGCCGAGCTGAGGCTGCTGGTCGAGGTTGACCATGAAGGCCGCCTCGATCGCGGCGAGCCGGCGGGGGTTGTCGGCCAGCCAGCCGATCAGCTTGTCGACCATCTGCTCGGCGCGTTGCCGTTCCCGGCCGGCGAGCCAGCGGGCACTGAGCTCGATCTCGTCGAACCGGCCGGCCACGTAGTCGATCAACGTGGCACGGTCGACCTGGGCGTCGGTGGCGAGCATCGCCGCCGCGTGTACCAGGTTGCCGACCCCCTGCTCCGGGGTGGGCCGGGCGCCTCCGCCGTGCCGTTCCAGCAACCAACGCAGGCTGCACCGCTGCACACTCTCCACGGTGGACGGTGTGACCGTGACGGGCTCGTCCTCGTCGTGCAGCGGCCGGTCGTCGGACAGCGGCGGCAGACCCCACCAGTCGGCCGGGTCGGCCCCGGGTACCCGCGCCTCGGCCAGCCGGGCCAGGTGCGCGGCCGCGACCGCCCGCCGGTCGGGCGGCGTACCGGGGTCGGTCAGGGTGCTCCGCAGCTCGGCCACCAGGGCCGGCAGAGTGAGCGCCCGGGGCAGCCGCGTCGTGATCGAGTGCTCCTGCGGATCCTCTCCGGACAACTCGGACAGGAACCGGGACGGCTGCTCCTCCCCGTCGCCGGAGGCGACCGCGGTGACGATCACCCGCTGCCGGGCCCGGGTCACCGCGACGGAGAACAACCGGCGCTCCTCGTCCAGCAGCGCGGCGGTCTGCCCGACCGCGCCCAGCTCCCGCCCGGCCAGGATGTCGACCAGTTGCTCGGAGCCCAGGACGCTGCCGCGCAGCCGGAGATCGGGCCAGATCCCTTCCTGTACGCCGGGCACCAGGACGACCTCCCACTCCAGCCCCTTGGCGGCGTGGGCGGTCAGGATGCGTACCGCCGAGCCCCGGTCGGCCGTCTGCGCGATGGTGTCGGCGGGCAGCTCCTGCCCGGTCAACTGATCCACGAAGACCTCGGTACGCGCCCCCGGCAGCCGGTCGGCGAAGCGCGCCGCCGCGTCGAAGAGCACCATGACCGCGTCGAGGTCCCGGTCGGCGGTGGCCCCCCGGTGGCCACCCCGGGCGCTGACCGCCGACCACCGTTCGGCCAGCCCGCTGGCCTGCCACAGGGCCCAGAGCGTGTCCTCGGCGGGGAGCAGGCCGATCGCGGCCCGGACGATCTCGGCGTGGTCGTAGCCGACCGTGCCGCCGGTCGCCGGCCGCCAGGGCCAGCGCGCGCAGACCCTGGCGCAGCCGGCGCTCGGCCATCGGGTCGGCCCCGCCGAGCGGGGAGTGCAGCAGCGCGACCGCCGCCTCCTCGTCCAGCCGTTCCGGCTCCAGCGCGCAGCGCAGCGCCAGCAGCAGCGGGGCGACCGCCGGCTGGACCGCGATCGGCAGGTCCTCGGCGGCCGTGGTCACCGGTATCGCGGCCTGCTGCAACGCCCGGGCCAGTGGGGCGAGCAGGAGGTGCGTGGAGCGCACCACGACCGCCATCCGCGACCACGGCACCCCGTCGATCAGGTGGGCCTCGCGGAGCCGGTGCGCCACGTACGCCGCCTCGCTGGTCGCCGACCGGAAGGTGTGCGTCTCCGCGCCGCCGGCCGGGGCGTCGGGATCCGGGGTGAGCAGCCGGTGGCGTACCGGGCCACGCAGCCGGGCCGCGACGCGGGCGGTGGCGGCGAGCAGCTCGGCACCGGCGCGGTGACTGGACGTCAGGTACAGGGTCCGGGCGGCGAAGCGGTCCGGGAAGTCGTACACGCCGGTCGGGTCGGCGCCCTGGAACGCGTACGTCGAGGAGTCCGGGTCGGCGAACCCGACCAGGTGCGCGCCGTCGCCGGCGATCAACTCCAGCAGGTCGAGCTGGGCCGGGTCGGTGTCGGCCAGCTCGTCGACGTAGACCCCGGCGAGGTGCCGGCGCTCGGCGGCCAGCAGGTCGGGCTCGTCGCGGAGCAGGCCGACCGCCGCGCGTACCAGCTCGGCGCTGTCGTACGCGACGCCGGCCCGGCTGGCCACGTCACGCAGGGCGAGGACCTGCACGTACTCGCGGAGGAACCGCGCCGCGGCAGGCCAGTCCGGGCGCCGGTGCGCCGCCCCGAGCGCGGCCAGCTCGTCCGCCCCGACGCCGCGCTCGACGCAGCGCAGCAGCAGGTCCCGCAGTTGCGCGGCGAAGGCCCGGGTGCGCAGGGCGGGGCGCAGCGAATCGGGCCAGCTGTCGGCGTCGGCGGCCAGCAGCTCGCGGATCACCAGATCCTGCTCGGGTCCGGTGAGCAGGCGCGGCGGCGGGTCGCCGACCTCGGCCGCGGCCCGGCGCAGCAGGCTGAACGCGTACGCCTGGAAGGTGCGTACCTGCGGCTGGACCGAGGCCCGGCCCGCGATCCGGGCCTCGACCCGGTCGCGCAGCGCACCGGCCATCCGCCGGC
>VAXX01000567.1:0-1649 GCA_005885115.1 Actinomycetota bacterium
CCACCCGCACGTACGTGGTCGTGCCGTCCCGGGCCAGCGACACGTCGGTCACCTTGCCGACCTTGACCCCGGCGACGCGCACCTCGTTGCCGGCCGCCAGGCCGCTGGCGTCCCGGAAGGCCGCGGTGTAGCCGGTACCGCCGCCGATCAGCGGAAGGTCCTCGATGTGGAACGCCCCGAACAGCAGTGCCCCCAGGACCAGCAGCCCAATGGCGCCGGTGACCATCGGGTGCCGCTGGTGCGGCGGAAGCCTCAACATTTCGCGGCCTGGGAGGTGAGGCGGGCCGGGTTCACCGGACCCACGCCGGGCAGCGCGACCTGGCCGTCGAAGCCGCACAGGTAGAAGTTGAACCACGAGCCGTACGAGGCGGTCCGGGTCATCGCCCGGTACTGGCCGGGCAGCTTGGCCAGGGTGCTGTCGATGACGTCGGTGTTGGCGTTGAGCAGGGTGGCCAGCGAGCCGATTCCGCTGATGTCGTGCGCGAGGTCGGGCCGGGCCTGCGCGAGCAACCCCTCGGTGGCGACGGTGAGCTGGCTGATGTTGCTGACCGCGGCGCCGATGGCGGTACGGTCGGCGGCCAGCCCGGAGACGAACTGCTGAAGCTGCGCGATCGTCTGGTCCAGCGCGTCCCGGTTCGTGTCCAATGTGGACAGTACCGAGTTGAGGTTGGTGATCACCTGACCGATCACCTGGTCCCGCTGGGCCAGTGTGGTCGCCAGCGACGCGGTGTGCCGCAGCAGCCCGGTGACCGTACCCGCTTCCCCTTGCAGCACCTGGATGATCTCGTACGCCAGCGAGTTCACGTCCTGCGGGGTGAGCGCGGTGAACAGCGGCCGGAACCCGTTGAACAGTACGGTCAGGTCCAGCGCCGGGGTGGTGTGGGACAGCGGGATCAGCCCGTCGCGCGGCAGCGGGGTCCCGCCGGCGCCCTCGGTGAGCGCCACGTACCGCTGCCCGACCAGGTTCCGGTACCGGATGGTCGCGTGGACGTTGGACCCCAGCGGGACGGCGCCGTCGACGGTGAAGCCGAGTTCGGCCGTGGTGCCCTCGACCAGCCGGACCGCGGTCACCTCCCCCACCCGTACGCCGGCGATCCGTACGTCGTCGCCGGGCAGCACCCCGGTGACGTCGACGAACCGGGCCCGGTACGGCGTTCCGCCGACTGTCCACAGTGGACCGAGGGTGTGCGCGAGCGCGCCGGTCAGGGTGATGGTGACGGCGGCGAAGGCGATCAGCTTCACCAGGGGCGCGACGATCCGGCGCTGCGGGCTGGTCATGTCGCGTTCACCACCGTTCCGCGCAGCATCGGTCCCCACAGCAGCGTGGCCACGTCGGGTACCTGGTCGGGCGTGGTCCCGGTGGCGGCGGCGATCAGCGGCTTGAGC
This sequence comes from Actinomycetota bacterium, assembly GCA_005885115.1. Taxonomy (GTDB): domain Bacteria; phylum Actinomycetota; class Actinomycetes; order Mycobacteriales; family Micromonosporaceae; genus AC-43. The sequence goes on from VAXX01000567.1 coordinate 1,387, forward strand.
AACGCCTGCTCCTGCGCGGTGCCGGCCAGGCCCATCGACACCGGGGTCAGCCCGACCGGGAGGATCGCCGGCGGTCGGGCGGCACCGTAGTCGTACCCGTCGTCGACCGGTACGGACGGCGCGGGGATCCCCGGGTGCGGCAGGCCACGGCAGTTGGGGCCGTTGTGCGCCCCGTACACCGGGGAGTCCCGACCCGCCTGGTACGGCCCGTTGTCGCGGGTCACCTCCAGCGTGATGTGCATCTGGCCGCCGGCGAAGACGCC
>VAXX01000567.1:1692-2882 GCA_005885115.1 Actinomycetota bacterium
CCCGTGCGCGGTGTCGGCGAACCCCGCCGTGTCGGCGAGGAACGCATGCAGCTGGTCCCGTTGCTGGGTCACCGTGTCCGCCGTGACGCTGGCGTTGCGCAGGATCGCCAGCAGGTCCGGCAACGCCCCGTCGTACGTACCGATGACGTCGGCGAGCTTGCGGATGTCGGCGGTCAGGGTGGGCAGTTGGGTGTTGAGTTCCTTGAGGTAGCCGTCCAGGCTGACGAGGTCCCGGCCGAGCAGGTCACCGCGCCCGTCCAGCGCGGTCGCCAGCGCGCCGAGGGTGGCGGCGAGCTTGTCCGGCTGGATCGCCTGCAGCAGCGGCAGGACGTCGTCGAGGACCCGGGACAGTTCCAGCGCCGCGCTGCTGCGGTCCTTGGTGATGACGTCCCCGGCGCGCAGCGTTCCGGACGGCCGGTCGGGCACGGTGAGCGCCACGTACTTCTCGCCGAACAGCGTCTTGGGCAGCAGCCGCGCGGTGACGTTGGCCGGGATCTGGTCCACCTGGGCCGGATCCAGCGCCAGGCGCAGGGTCGCGTGCTGCCCGTCGGACGAGATCCCCCGGACCTCCCCCACGGTCACCCCGCGCAGCTTCACGTCCGCGCCCTCGTTGAGCTGCAGGCCGGTGTGGTCGGTCTGCAGGGTCACCCAGTCGACCGGGGTGAACGTCTTCTGGTACGTCAGCACCGACATCGTCAACGCCAGGGCGAGCAGCGCGATGAACGCGACGCCGAGCAGTCGACGGAGGACCACGGCGCTCACCCCGCGATCCGTACCGTCGTGGTGGCGCCCCAGACGGCCAGCGAGAGGAAGAAGTCCACGACGTTGACCGCGACGATGGCCAGCCGGACGGCCCGGCCGACCGCCACGCCCACGCCGGCCGGCCCGCCGCTGGCGGTGTACCCGTAGAAGCAGTGGATGGACACCACGATGAGGCTGAACACCAGCGCCTTGCCGAAGGACCACAGGACGTCGCCGGGCGGCAGGAACAGGTGGAAGTAGTAGTCGTACGTGCCCGGCGACTGTCCAAAGTAGACAGTGGCGATCGTCCGGGTGGCCAGGTAGCTGGACAGCAGGCCGAGGACGTACAGCGGGATCACCGCGAGCAGGCCGGCGATCATGCGGGTGGTCACCAGGAAGGGCAGCGACGGTACGGCCATCACCTCCAGCGCGTCGACCTCCTCGGAGAT
>VAXX01000082.1 GCA_005885115.1 Actinomycetota bacterium
GGCCGGGGACAGGGTGTCCAGGGCCTGCTCCATGCGCAGCATGTTCAGCGTGGTGACGCCGAGGATCTGGGTCTCCCCGCGCTCGAAGAGCGCCGACCCGTGTACCCGCGGCAGCACCTCCACCTCCGCGGTCAGCGGCCGGATGTCGCGCAGCCCCCGCCCGTCGATGCGGATCTGGTCGCGCAGGACCCGGGCGCGTACCTCCTTCTTGGTCACCGACCGGAAGGCCGCGCTGATCTCCTTCTCGCGCCCCTCGAACTGGGCCGCGAGCCGCTCCTTGACCGCGTCCTTGATCCGGTCCAGCGCCTCCTCGCGCTCGGCCTTGCCGGCGATCCGCAGCGCCTCGGCGACCTCGTCGCGGCCGGCGGCCTCGACGGCCGCGTACACGTCGTCCTGGTAGTCCAGGAAGACCGGGAACTCCTCGACCGGCTTGGCGGCGACCGCGGCCAGCTCGGACTGGGCCCGGCACAGCTCCCGGATCGCGGGCTTGGCGGCCTCCAGACCGCTCGCGACGACCTCCTCGGTCGGCGCCGGGGAACCGCCGGCGATCAGCGCGATGGTGTGCTCGGTGGCCTCGGCCTCGACCATCATGATGGCGACTTCACCCTCGGGCAGGACCCGGCCGGCGACCACCATGTCGAAGGTGGCCCGCGCCAGCTCGTCCTGGGTGGGGAAGGCGACCCAGTGGCCGTCGATGTGGGCCACCCGGGTCGCCCCGATCGGGCCGCTGAACGGCAGGCCGGACAGCTTGGTGGACAGCGACGCGGCGTTGATCGCGACCACGTCGTACGGGTGCTGCGGGTCCAGTGCGAGGACGGTCTCGACGACCTGTACCTCGTTGCGCAGCCCCTTGACGAAGCTGGGCCGCAGCGGCCGGTCGATCAGCCGGCAGGTGAGGATGGCGTCCTCGGTCGGGCGACCCTCCCGGCGGAAGAACGAGCCGGGGATCCGGCCGGCGGCGTACATCCGCTCTTCCACGTCCACGGTCAGCGGGAAGAAGTCGAACTGGTCCTTGGGGGTCTTGCTGGCCGTGGTCGCCGACAGGACGACGGTGTCGCCGAGCTGGGCGATGACCGAACCGGCGGCCTGCTTGGCCAGCCGGCCGGTGGAGAAGGTGACCTGACGGGTGCCGAACGGTCCGTTGTCGATGGTCGCGGTGCTGTGCTGGGTGCCGAGAGTCTGCTCGGTCATGGAAAGGTGTGCTCCTTCAGTCGTGGGTACGACCTCGGGGAGCTTGCAGGCGGCCGGTCTTCGATGGAAGCCCACGGAAACCGCTACGGGTTCCGAGGGCCACTACCGAGGACCGGTGCTGGCTCCCCATGTCCACTGGTACGTACCCGTTTGTTTCGCCTCATGCGATCGGGGGCGGCGCCCGCCGCCCCCGATGTCGTACTACCGGCGCAGGCCGAGCCGCTCGATGAGCGAACGGTAGCGCTGGATGTCGGTCTTCTGCAGGTAGTTGAGCAACCGGCGGCGGCGACCGACCAGCAGCAGCAGACCACGACGGCTGTGGTGGTCGTGCTTGTGCTTCTTGAGGTGCTCGGTCAGGTCGGCGATCCGTCGGGTCAGCACCGCGACCTGGACCTCGGGCGAACCGGTGTCGCCCTCCTTGGTCGCGTGGTCCTGCATGATCTTGGTCTTGAGTTCTGCCTCGAGCGCCATGGTCTCCCTATCTCGGGTGTGTCGTCAGCCCCGCACCCGCGGCGTCGAGCAGGCACGCGGAGCCTTGCCGGGATCCGGCATCGGCGTCAAGGCTACCAGGCGTAGCCCGGCGGCATCCCAGCGGCACACCGGGGAGCCTCAGCCGAGCAGTTCCCGGGTGTCCGCGACGTCCTGCTCGATCTGGCGTACGAGCGGCTGGATGCCGTCGTACCGGCGCATTTCGCGCAGGTGCGCGACGAAGTCGGGTTGGTGCCGACCGACACCGCCGCCGGCAGGCGCTCGCCGCGGCGGACCAGCCAGGCCGCGTACACGCCGTCGGCCGGGATCGCCGTGTGCTCGGCGAGCAGCAGGTTCGCGGTGGGGAAACCCAGCTCACGGCCGCGCCGGTCACCCCGGACGACCACGCCCTCGATCCGGTGCGGCCGGCCCAGTGCCGCGGCCGCGGCGGCGACGTCCCCGGCGTCCACACAGGCGCGGATGTACGTCGAGGAGAACACCGTGCCGTTGTTGGACACCAGCGGAGCTTCCTCGACGCCGAAGCCGAAGGTGCGCCCGAGCCGGGTCAGCAGCGCCTCGTCACCGGCGGCGCGGTGCCCGAAGCGGAAGTTCTCCCCCACCACCACCAGCGCCGCGTGCAGGTGTTCGACCAGGACGTCGTGGACGAACTGCTCGGCGGAGAGCCGGGAGAACTCGGGGGTGAACGGGATCACGCACAGTACGTCGGCCCCGAGCGCCTCGATCAGCTCCGCCTTGCGCGCCGCCGGGGTGAGGATCGCCGGGTGGGTACCGGGCCGGACCACCTCGGACGGGTGCGGGTCGAAGGTCACCACGACCGACTGCACGCCCAGGTCCCGGGCCCGTTTCACGGCGTGCCCGATGATCTCCTGGTGGCCCCGGTGCACCCCGTCGAAGACGCCGATCGTGACCACCGAGCGGCCCCAGCCGCCCGGCGCCGCCTGGTACCCCCGCCACCGCTGCACGGGCTCAGCCTACCGAGGCGAGGTACGCGGCGAGGCCCGCCGCGAGCCCCTCGGCCATCCGCTGCCGGTACACGGGGTTGGTCATCATCGCCGCGTCGCCCGCGTTGCGCATGTTGCCGCACTCCACGAGGACCTTCGGCACGACCGACAGGTTCAGCCCGCCCATGTCGGCCCGGACGTTGATCCCCTCCTGCCCGATGTACGTCGAGGTCGGGATGCCGGTACGGGCCCGGTAGTTGTCCCGGATCCGGACGGCGAGCTGGTGCGAGGTGTCCACGATCACGTTGGACGGGGCGCCGACCCGGGCCGGGGTCATGACGTGGAAGCCGTGGCCCGCCGCCGGAGCGCCATCGGCGTGGATGGAGATCGCGACCGCGGCGTGCGCGTCGTTGCCGATCTTCGCGCGCTGGTCGACACAGGGCCCGACGCCGGTGTTCGAGTCGCGGGTCATGACCACGTGCGCACCGGCCGCCCGCAGCAGCGCGGCCAACCGGGTACCGACGTCGAAGGTGAACGCGGCCTCCTGGTACCCGCCGTTGGTCTGGGTACCGGTGGTGTCGCACGCCTTGGTGCCGGTACCCATCGGGACGGGCTGGTTGATGATCTCGGGGTGGGCGGCGTTCCCGCCGTCGTGCCCGGGATCGATGACGATCGTCTTGCCGGTGACCGCGGCCAGGTTGAGCGGACCGCTCACCGGGGCCGGTGCGGCGGCTTTCGTCGGCGCGGCCGACGACGCGGGCGCCGACATCGTGGGGTCCGCCGACGCGACGTCACCGGAGGAGGCCGAACCGGCCGGCGAGGCGCCCCGGAATGCCGCGGCCGGCGCGCCGCCGCCGCACCCGGCCAGGGTCAGCAGGGCGACGGCCAGGACGGCCGGAAGACCGGTACGCGTTCGCACCCGCGTCATGCTACCGATCCGGCGGGGGCCAGGACGACCTGCGCGCGGGCCCGCCCGTCCCGTTCGGCCACGATCGCCAGTACGTGCCCGGCCGGGTCGAACACCGCGTACGGGACGTCGATGCCCACCGGTCGCAGCGGTCCCCCGTGCCCGAGTACCCGCGCCTCGTCCTCGGTCGCGTCCCGCCTCGGGAAGAACCGGGCCGCCGCCTCGGCCAGCGGCAACGTCACCGGATCGGCAAGCTCCGCCAGCTCGTCCAGGGTCCGGGCCTCGGCCAGGGTGAACGAGCCGACCGACGTACGCCGGAGCGCGGTCAGGTGGCCGCCGACCCCGAGTGCGTTGCCCAGGTCCCGGGCCAGCGCCCGGATGTACGTACCCGACGAGCACGCCACGTCCACGTCGAGGTCCACGAGGCCCGGCAGCCGCCGCAGCGCCAGCAGGTCCAGGCGGGACACGGTGACCGTACGGGCCGCCAGCGCGACCTCCTCACCGGCCCGTACCCGCGCGTACGCCCGCTGCCCGTTCACCTTGATCGCGCTGACCGCGCTGGGTACCTGCGAGATCTGTCCGGTCAGCGCGCCGAGCCCGGCCCGGATCGCCGCATCCGGCACGTCATCGGCGGGCGTCACGGCCACCACGTCCCCCTCGGCGTCGTCGGTGACGGTGGACTGGCCGAGCCGGATCGTCGCCGCGTACCCCTTCTCCGCCCCGATCACGTACGTGAGCAGCCGGGTCGCCCGGCCGACCCCGATCACCAGGACACCGGTCGCCATCGGGTCGAGGGTGCCGCCGTGCCCCACCCGCCGGGTCTTCGCGAGCCGGCGGATCCGGGCCACCACGTCATGCGAGGTGAGCCCGGCGGGCTTGTCGACGATGATCAGTCCGGTGGGTTCCACCGGTTCAGCGTAGAGACGCGGTTCAGCGCAGAGACGCGCCGGTGACCGCCCAGCGGCCGGACCGCATCCTGGCCAGCATCCCGACCAGGCGCAGCCCGATGAACAGGGTGAGCCCGGCCCAGATCCCGCCCAGCCCGAGGTGCAGCCCGTACGCCAGCCAGACCATCGGCAGGAAGCCGCCGAGCGCGGCGAGGACGGTCAGGTCCCGCAGGTACCGGACGTCCCCGGCACCGATGAGCACCCCGTCGAGGGCGAACACCACACCGGCCAGCGGCTGCATCCCGGCGAACCACGGCCAGGCTCGCTGCACCTGGGCGTACACCTGCGGATCACCGCTGAACAACCGCGGCAGCGGACCGGCCCCGGCCAGCAGGACCAGCGCGAACGCCGCGCCACTGACGAGCCCGATGAGCCCGATGCGGCGGGCCAGCCACCGCGCGCCGGCCGCGTCCGCCGCGCCCAGCGCGGCGCCGACCAGCGACTGCGCCGCGATCGCCACGGCGTCGAGGATGAGGGCGCAGAAGTTCCAGAGCTGGAAGGCGATCTGGTGGGCGGCCAGCGTCGCGCCGCCGAACCGGCCGGCCACCGCGGTCGCGGACAGGAAGCACGCCTGGAACGCCGCGCCGCGCAGCACCAGGTCGCGGGCGACCACCAGTTGCGCCCGGATGAGGCCGGGGTGCGGCGCGAGCGGGACCCGCTCGGCGAGCAGCGCGCGGACGAACAGGCCGCCGGAGACGCTCTGGGCGAGCGTGTTGGCGATGGCCGAGCCGGTCAGACCCAGGCCCGCGCCGTAGACCAGGACCGGGACCAGGACCGCGGAGAGCAGGTTCGCGCCGAGGATGAACCGCATCGGGCGGCGGGTGTCCTGCACGCCGCGCAGCCAGCCGTTGCCGGCGGTGGCCAGGAGCAGGCCGGGGATGCCCAGGGCGGCGATCCGCAGCCAGCCGGCGGCGGCCGCGGCCACTTCTGAAGATCCAGCGAGGGTACGGGCGATCGGCGTGGCCAGGACTTCGATCGTGACCAGCATCGCGGCGCTCAGCGCGAGCGCCAGCCAGGATGCCTGTACGCCTTCGGCAACCGCGTCGGTACGCGCTCCGGCCCCGTAGTGCCGGGCGGCCCGTCCGGTGGTGCCGTACGAGATGACGACGCCGAACCAGCCGGCGAGCCCGAGTACGCCGCCACCGACCGCGAGCGCGGCCAGCGGGGTACGCCCGAGGTGGCCGACCACCGCCGTGTCCACCAGGACGTACAGCGGCTCGGCCGCCAGCGCCACCAGGGCCGGTAGCGCCAGCGCGACGACCCTGCGCAGGACCGCCGCGTCGGTTCCCGGGTCTATTGGCGAGTGTCCATCGAGGTCTGCAGAGCGCGCCGCGCCTGCTCGCGCTCGTCCTCGGCCGGTTCCGGCTTGGTCTTGCTGGTGGTGGGCATCTGACGGGTCCTTCCGGGACTCGCGCGCCGACGCTCGGTCAGGCGCTGCGGGCGGCCGGGCAGGCCGCCACATCCATCCGGTGACTACGCGGCAACGCGGTCGGCCCTCCGGGGTGGCCGGAGAAGGTGGCCGGCGAACGGCGTTTTCGTCCGGGTCGGTAGACCCTTGATGAGGTACCTAATCTATCGTTCAGGTCCACATGCCGTACCCGCGTTCCCGCATCCTGGAACGCTCGTTAAGGTGAACGGCTACAGGCTGGACCGGATGACCGCCAGTACCTCGTCGACCGACCCGTACGCGGTGAACCCGGCGGCGAGCCGGTGCCCGCCTCCGCCGAGCCCGACCGCGACCGCCCCGACGTCCACCCCGCCCTTGGAGCGCAGCGAGACGGTCCACTCTGTTGTACCCACCTGCTTGAGTACGCACGCCACGTCGGCCTCCTCGGCCACCCGTACCGCGTCGATCAGGCCCTCCAGCACGTGCCGTTCCTGCCCGTGCCGGTCCAGGTCGGTCAGCGTCGCGTACGACCACACCAGTCCCCGGCCACCGGCCGCCCCCGGCTCCAGCGTCGCCCGGGCCAGCACGTCGCCGTACAGCTTCATCGCGCCGAAGGGCCGGCTGTCGAACAGCCGCCGGGAGATCTCCGCCGGGCGCAGTCCGGTGGCGAGCAGCCGGGCCGCCAGCTCGTGCACCGCCGGGGTGGTCAGGTCGAACTTGAACGAGCCGGTATCGGTGGACAGGGCCACGTACAGGCATTCGGCGATCCGCTCGTCCAGCGGTACGCCGAGCCGGTCCAGCAGCCCGTCCACCACCACGGAGGTGGCCGCGGCGCCCGGGTCGACCAGGTGGATCCCGCCGAACCGGGTGTTCGAGGCGTGGTGGTCGACGACGATCGTGGCCCCGGCCGTGTCCAGCCGGTCGGCCAGCTCGCCGAGCCGGCTCGCGCTCGCCGCGTCGAAACAGATCAACAGGTCCGGGGCGACCGGCGCGGTCGCCGGGTCGATCAGCAGTTCCTGCCCGGGGAGCTGGTCGAACGGCGGAGCCAGCCCGTACGGGGCCGGAAACGTCGCCTGTACCGGCACCCCGTACGCGACCAGTCCGAGCCCACAACCGAGCATGCTGCCCAGCGCGTCGCCGTCCGGGTTGACGTGGCAGACCAGCAGGACGGTCGGGTCGGGGGGCAGGTCGCGCAGTGCCGCGAGCGCCGCCGACCAGTCCGCCTCGGTGATCAGCCGGGCGGGCGCCTCGACGGGCCGGGCGGTGCTCAACGGTCCTCGCCGACCGGTACCCCGGACTCGTCGGACTCCTCGTCCTCCAGCTTGTACGGCTGCGGGTCGCCGGCGTACGCCGCGCCCGCCGCCAGGCGCTGGACCTGGGCGTCGGACTCCCGGGCGGTGGCCAGTAGCTCGTCGATGTGCTTGGCGTGGTCCTGGACGTCGTCCAGGACGAACGTCAGGGTCGGCGAGTGCCGCAGCCCGAGCGCCTTGCCCACGATGCTGCGCAGCAGGCCCTTGGCGCTGTCCAGGGCGGCCGCCGTACCGGCCTTCGCGGCGCTGTCGCCGAGCACGGTGTAGAAGACGGTCGCGTCCCGCAGGTCGGCGGTGATCCGGGCGTCGGTGATGGTGAGCATGCCCAGCCGGGGGTCCTTGATCTGGGTA
>VAXX01000083.1 GCA_005885115.1 Actinomycetota bacterium
CGAGCAGCCGGCCCACCTTGGTGGACAGGACGTACTCATCCCGCGGGTACTCCCGCAGGACCGCACCGGTGCGGCGCTCGGACAGCCCGAGCCCGTAGTGCGGGGCGGTGTCGAAGTACCGGACCCCGACGTCCCACGCCGCCCGTACCGTCTCGGCGGCCTGCGCGTCGGAGACCTCCTTGTACAGGTTGCCGATCGACGCGCCACCGAACCCCAGCCCGGTGACCGCGACACCGGACCGACCCAAGGTCTTCACGACGGCAGCTCCCATACCAGGCCGATGCCCAGGTCGTTGCCCGAGTAGTCGTCCTCAACCTCGAGCAGTTCGGCCATCCGCGCCTGCCATGGCAGGTTCGCCGGGTGGTCGCGCAGGTACGCCCGCATCCGCTGGTAGTCCTCGACCTCCACCACGTGGAACAGGTCGCGCCCGTCCCGCCAGATCCGCCAGGTGTGTACGCCGGCCTCCCGCAACGCCTTGTCGAGGTCCTCCGGGATGACCGCGTGGACCTGCTCGTACTCCTGCTCCCTGCCCGGTGCGAGCCGGGTGTGCAGGGCGATCCGCTGCATCTGCACCTACTCCTAGTCCTGCGCCTCTAGTCCTGCGCCTCGCCGGAGGTGAACCGGGAAACCACCAGCGCGCCCAGGATGATGACGCCGTCCAGGAAGCCTTCCCACACCGGTGGTACCCCGCCGTAGACCATGACGTTGTCGATGAGTACCAGCACCAGGACGCCGGTCAGCGCACCGAACAGGGTGCCGCGGCCGCCGTTGAGGCTGATCCCGCCGATGACCGCCGCCGCGAACACCCGGAAGATCATGCCGGCGCCCTGGCCGGCCGCGATGGAGCCCAGCCGGCCGACGAACAGGATGCCGGCCAGCGCGGCCAGGATCGAGCCGACGATGAACACCACCCAGACGACGCGCTCGACGCGGATACCGGCGGCGCGGGCGGCGTCGGCGTTGCCACCGATGGCGTACAGCGACCGGCCGTGCCGGAACCAGCTCAGCGCGACGATGCCGACGGCGAACAGGACGACGCAGATCCACACCGATACGGGTACGCCCAGCCAGGCCGCCCGGCCCAGGTACTTGATGGAGCTGGGCAGCTCGAACACCGACTGGCCGCCGGTGATGGCGATCTGCAGGCCGCGCAGGGTGATCAGCATGCCGAGGGTCACGATGAAGGCGTTGAGCCGGACCTTCAGGACCAGCAGGCCGTTGAGGGCGCCGATCAGCGCGCCGATGGCCAGGCACAGCGGGACCGCGGTCCAGCCGGGCAGGAGGCCCAGGCCGTTGAACCGGCTGCCGTGGGCGGGCAGCACCAGCCACACCGCGATCACCGGCGCCAGGCCCACGGTCGACTCCAGCGACAGATCCATCCGGGCCACCAGAAGGATCAACGCCTCGGCGAGTACGACCAGGCTCAGCTCCGTGCTCTGCTGGAGCACCGCGACCATGTTGTCAAGCGTCAGGAAGAACGGGCTGGCGACGAACCCGGCCACGAGCAGCAGCCCGATCACCGGGATCAGCGCGAAGTCGCGGAACCGCGCGAGCTTGGGTCCGGTGCGCCGGGTCGGTACCTCGACCGCCGCGGGGGTCTCCCGCTCGACAACTCGGTCGGCCATCTCACTCACCACTATCCGCACCTTCGCCTTGAAGTCCTTCGATGGCGGCGACCATCTGCTGGTCGCTCCAGCCGCGGGGCAGCTCGGCCACCACCCGGCCCTTGAACATCACGATGACCCGGTCCGCCGCGCGCAGGTCGTCGAGCTCGTCGGAGACGATCAGTGCGGCGCTGCCGGCGGCGGTGGCCACCTCGACCGTACCGAGCAGGGACTCCTTCGACTTCACGTCGACGCCGGCGGTCGGCCGGATCAGGACGAGTACCTTCGGCGCACTGGCCAGCGCCCGACCCATCACGACCTTCTGCTGGTTGCCGCCGGACAGCGCGGACACGGCCTGCTCCGGCCCGGCAGCCTTGACGTCCAGCCGTTGCATCAGCGCCGTCGCGGTACGCCGCCGCGCGTCCCCGGACACGAACCCGAACCGGCCGAGCCGGTCGGTGACGGTCAGGGTGAGGTTCTCCTCGATGGAGCGCAGCGGGATCAGGCCCTGCCGGTGCCGGTCCTCCGGTACGAACCCGATGCCGGCCGCCAGACCCGCCGGTACGCTGCCCGGGCGGACCGGCTTACCGGCCACGGAAACGGTGCCGGACAAGGGTTTGCGTAAGCCCACGATCGTCTCGCCCAGGGCCACCGCGCCGGCTCCGACGGCACCGGCGATGCCGAGGGTCTCGCCGGCGCGTACCCCGAAGGAAACCTCGCCGAACTCGCTCGTACCGACCAGCCGGTCGACCCGCAGCACCTCGGGCGCGGCGGCGCTGACCGGCGCCGCCTGCTCCCCCGCCTCGCGCAGCCCCAGGGCCTCGCCGGTCATCGCCTCGATCAGCCGTTCCTTGCTCAGGCTCGCGACCGGCGTGGTGAGGACGTGCCGCGCGTCGCGGTAGACGGTGACCGTCTGGCAGATCTCGTAGATCTCCTGCAGGTGGTGCGAGATGAACAGGAACGCCACCCCGGCCGCGCGCAGCGACCGCAGCCGGTCGAACAGGCGCTGGATGCCCGCGCCGTCCAGTTGCGCGGTGGGCTCGTCCAGGATGATGAAGCGGGCGCCGAAGGAGAGCGCCCGGGCGATCTCCAGCGTCTGCCGCTGCTCCACGGTCAGCCGGCCCGCCTCGATCCGCGGGTCGACGTCGATGTTCCAGGTCTGCAACAGGTCCGCGGCGCTGGCCCGCATGGTGCGCCACGAGATGGCGCCGCCGCGCCCGCCGACGGTGTCCTGGCGGTTGAGGTACAGGTTCTCCGCGACCGAGATGGTCGGGATGATGGTCGACTTCTGGTACACGCAGGCGACCCGGGCGCGCCAGGCGTTGCGGTCGGTGATCGGCGGCGCGGGCTCGCCGTTGAAGTACACCTGGCCGGTGTCCGGCCTGGTCAGCCCGGTCAGGATGGACACCAGCGTGGACTTTCCGGCGCCGTTGCGCCCGACCAGGGCGTGCGACTCACCGGGCGCGACGGTCAGGCCGACCTCCCGCAGCGCCACCGTGGCACCGAAGTGCTTGCTCACGCCGACCGCCTGGGCGACCGGCGACGTACCGTCCGCTTCGGGGCGGCCGTCACCGACCGCCCCGTCGCGCTCTCGCGAGATGTTCACTGCGCTATATCCTCGCTCGCTTCGCGCTCACGCGCTTCCGCTGCGCTAGTTGGGTGTTCGGCCGCGGGGCCGGGCGTCGTACCCGCCGTACGACGCCCGGCTCGCGGGGTCTACTTGCCGACCTGGTTACCCCAGAGCGACGAGTCGTCCACGTTGTCCTTGGTCACCAACGGCGCGGGGAGCTGGTCCTCCAGGCCGTTGGGGATCGAGATGATGTTGGAGTTGTGGTCGGTGGCACCGGGCTGGAAGGTCTTGCCGTCCAGCGCCGCCTTGGCGTAGTACAGGGCGTACTTCGCGTACAGGTCGGCCGGCTGGGACACCGTGGCGTCGATCTGGCCGGCCTTGATGGCCGCGAACTCCTGCGGGATGCCGTCGTTGGAGACGATGAACACGTGCTTCGGGTCGGTCGGCGGCACCAGCAGGTTCTTCTGCTGGAGCAGGGCGATCGTCGGCGCGAGGAACACGCCACCGGCCTGCATGTAGATGCCGTTGACGGTGCCCTGGTTCAGCGCGTCCTGCAGCTTCGCCGAGGCGACGTCACCCTTCCAGTTGGTCTGCTCGGCGAGCACCTTGATGTTCGGGTAGCTCTGCTTCATGCAGTCGCCGAACGCCTCGGAACGGTCCCGGCCGTTGATGGAGGACAGGTCACCCTCGAACTCCACGACCGTACCCTTGCCGGCGAGCTTGTCACCGAGGAACTTGCAGGCCTTCTCGCCGTACGCCCGGTTGTCGGCGCGGACGACCATGTAGACCTTGCCCTTGTCCGGACGGGTGTCCACGCTGATCACCGGGATCTTCTTGCTGTCCAGGTCGTCGAGCGTGCTGGCCACCGCGGCGGTGTCCTGCGGCGCCATGATGATGGCCTTGGCGCCCTGCGCCACCAGGCTCTGCACGTTGGCGGCGAGCTTGGTGATGTCGTTCTGCGAGTTGGTCCGGGGAAGCGCGTCGAGCTTGTTGTCGGTGATGCCGGACTCGATGTACTTGGCGTACGAGTTCCAGAAGTCCGAGTCCGAGCGCGGCTGGTCGATACCGACCTTGCCGCCGCCACCGCCGGAGCCACCGCTGGCGCCGCTGGTACCGGAGCTGGAACCCCGGTTGCATCCGGCGGCGACCAGGGCGACCAGCGCGATGCCGGCGGCCGCCACCGCCGTTCTGTGCTTGAGCATGCTTCCTCGCTAAGGGTCGGGGTTGTGTTGTGAAAGGGGGACGTTAATCACTACTTGCCCGGTGGGCGCAACCGCAGCCCGTGCATGCCGCCGTCCACGGCGAGCACGGTACCGGTGGTCGCGCTGGCCAGCGGGCTGGCGAGGTAGGCGATCGCGTGGGCGATCTCCTCCGCGCTGACCAGCCGGCCACTGGGCTGGCGAGCCTTGAGGGCAGCCAACTCGGCGTCCGGGTCAGCCGCTGCCTGGAGCAGTCGGCGTACCCATGGGGTGTCCGCGGTACCCGGGTTCACGCAGGTGACCCGGATGCCCTCGGGCAGATGATCGGCCGCCATGGCCAGCGTCAGCGCCTGTACCGCACCCTTGCTGGCGCTGTACAGGGCACGGTTGGGCAGGCCGGCGTGCGCCGCGATGGAGCACGTGTTGACGATCGCCGCGTGGGAGGAGCGCCGCAGGTACGGCAGTGCCGCCCGGGCGGTGCGC
>VAXX01000084.1 GCA_005885115.1 Actinomycetota bacterium
CTCCAGGTCCACGAAGCTGGACCCGTCGGTGACCACGTACTGCAGGTCCTGCACGTCGGGTACGTCCGCGCGCGGGTAGAACACCTCGGTGGTGATCCCGCCCGCGGCGGTGTACCAGACCTTCGACGCCGTACCCGTCGCCGTACCGATGGCGATCTTGGCACCGGTCGTCCAGGAGGAGCCGCCGCCCGGGGCGCCCGGCGCCTCACCCGCCGCGAACGCCGCCGGACCGACCACCACGCCGGCGCCCACGAGGATCAGTGCCATCGCGTACCGCAACCAGAGCATGCGCTGCCTCCCGGACGCCGCTGTCGCGTGGCTTGACGCTAGGCGACCCACCCGGCCCGGGCAACCGCGCGGGATTGCGATTGACGACGGCCGGGAATGGTTGGCACCGTCGGGGTATGCATCTTGACCTTTCCGTGCTGGAAGCGGGCCTTGACGAGATCCGCCGGTCACCGCTGGACGAGGGGAAGGTCGAGCTGATCGTCCGCCGTCCCCGCGAGGGCGACCGCGAGATCCTCGCCGAGGCGTACCTCGACATGGACGGCGGCCTGGTCGGCGACGACTGGCTGCGCCGAGCGCCCAGCCCGCTGGCCCAGGTCGCCGTGATGAACGCTCGCGCGGTCGCGCTGCTGGCCCACTCCCGGGAGCGCTGGCCGCTGGCCGGCGACCAGCTGTACGTCGACCTCAACCTCGGCCCGGCCAACCTGCCACCGGGATCGCGGTTCGAGATCGGGTCGGCGGTCCTGGAGGTGACCACCAAGCCACACCGGGGATGCAAGAAGTTCGCCGCCCGGTTCGGACTGGACGCGCTGCGGTTCGTCAACTCGGAGGTCGGCTACGCGCTGAACCTGCGGGGCATCAACACCCGGGTGGTACGTGCCGGAACGGTCCGCCCCGGCGACCTGATCCGCAAGATCGTCACGCCGGACGGCGCCGGCCCCGGATGAGCAGCCAGGCCACCAGTGCCGCGCCGGCCAGCAGCGCGTAGCGGGCGTACCGGCGGAAGCTGGCGGTACCGGCGGTGACCCGGATCAGGTCCACCGGTTCGGCCGGCGGCGCTTGGGTCGCGCCGGATTCCCCGAGCCGGGCGGCCAGGCAGTCGGCGAACTGCTCCACCAGCCGCCCACTCACGTCGGCCAGTAGGTTCCGGCCGAACTGGGCGGGGCGTCCGGTGACGGTCAGCTCGGTGGCCACCTGCACCCGGGTCGCGTCCCCGTCCGGGGCGAGGACGGCGGTGACCGTGGCCCGGGCGGTACCCGCGCTGCGGGTGTCCCGCCCGGATGCCTCGATGACCGCCCGGTGGGCCGCCTCGTCCCGTTCGACGAAGCGGCCCTGTCCCCGGTACTCCAGCGCGATCGGGCCGAGCTTGACCTGCACCGTGCCGGCGCACCTCTCGCCGTCGTAGCCGCCCAGCCGGGCGCCGGGCAGGCACGGCGCCACGGTCGGCAGGTCGAGCAGCACCGGCCAGGCCGCGTCGACCGGTACCGGCACGGTGAAGCTGTGGTCAAGCCGCATGGACCCCTCCCGCTGCCGCGAGCGCCCGGCGGGTCAGCACGGTGACCAGGTGCGTGCGGTACTCGGCGGAGGCGAAGACGTCGGTCGGCGGCCGGGTACCCTCGGCGGCCCGCTCCGCCGCCGCCGTCAGCGGGTCAGCCGACGCGGGTACGCCGGTCAACGCCTCCTCCACCGCGCGGGCCCGGAGGGGTGTCGAACCCATGTTGGTCAACGCCACCCGGGCCTCGGCGATGCCGCCGTTGTCCCGGCGTACCGCCGCCGCGACGCCGACCAGCGCCCAGGACTGGGCCACCCGGCTGAACTTCTCGTAGCGGGTACCCCAGCCGTCCCGCTTGGGTACCCGGATGGCGACCAGTACCTCGCCGGGCGCCAGCGCCGTGGTGAGGTAGTCGACGAAGAAGTCGGCGGCCGGGATCCGGCGCGCACCGTCCGGACCGACCGCCTCCATCGTGGCGTCCAGAGCGAGCGCCACCGCGGGCAGGTCGCCGGCCGGGTCGGCGTGGGACAGCGAGCCGCCGACCGTACCGAGGTAACGGGTCTGCCGGTCGGCGACCAGCGCGGTCGCCTGGGCCAGCAGCGGGGCGTACCGGGCGACCAGCGGGTCGTGCAGGACGTCGGCGTGCCGGGTCATCGCGCCGAGGACCAGCTCGTCGCCCTCCTCGCGGACCCCGCGCAGCGGGGCGATGCCGCCCAGGTCCACCAGGACGCTCGGGGCGGCCAGCCGCAGCCGCAGTACCGGCACCAGGCTCTGGCCACCGGCCAGCACCTTGGCGTCCTCACCGGCGTCGGCCAGCGCCCGTACCGCATCGTCCACAGTGGACGGTGGGGTGTACCCGAAGGACAGCGGGATCACAGCCGCTTCCCCCCTTCCCGGATGGCCCGCCACACCCGCTCGGGCGTGCACGGCATCGGTACGTCGTGCACCCCGTACGGGCGCAGCGCGTCCACGACCGCATTCACGACCGCCGGTGTGGACGCGATGGTGCCGGTCTCGCCGACGCCCTTGATGCCCAGCGGATGGTCCAGCGCCGGTGTCTCGGTCCGGTCCACCACCAGCTCCGGCAGGTCAGCCGCGGTCGGCGGGGTGTAGTCCACGAAGGTACCGGTGAGCAGGTTGCCGTCCTCGTCGTACACGGCCTCCTCGAACAGGGCCTGGGCGATGCCCTGCGCCACGCCGCCGTGGATCTGGCCCTCCACGATCAGCGGGTTCACGACCTTGCCCACGTCGTCGACGCAGACGTACGAGCGGATCGACACCCGGCCGGTCTCGGTGTCCACCTCGGTCGCGCACAGGTGGGTACCGTGCGGGAAGGAGAAGTTGACCGGGTCGTACACCGCCTCGGCGTCCAGGTCCGGCTCGACGCCGGGCGGCAGGTCGTGCGCGACGAACACGGCCAGGGCGCAGTCGGCGAGCGTCTTGCCACCCTCCGGGGTGCCGCGCACCCGGAACGTACCCTCGCTGAACTCGACGTCGCCCACGTCGCACTCGAGCAGGTGCGCGGCGATCGGCTTGGTCTTCTCGACCACCCGCTGGCAGGCCTGTACCACGGCCGCGGCGCCCACCGCCGCGGACCGGGACCCGTAGGTGTCCCAGCCGTGCGGCGCGATCCGGGTGTCCCCGTGCAGCACCTCGACGTCCTCGAACGCCACGCCGAGTTGGTCGGCCGCGATCTGGCTCCACGCGGTGTCGTGGCCCTGCCCGTGCGGGCTGGTACCGGTGACCACCTCGACCTTGCCGGTCGGCAGCACCCGGACGGTGGCCGCCTCCCAACCGCCGCCGGCGTACCGGATCTGGCCGAGAATGCGGGACGGCGCCCAGCCGCACGCCTCGGTGTATGTCGATACGCCGAGGCCCAGTTGTACCCGGTCCCCGGACCCGCGCCGGGCCGCCTGCTCCTTGCGCAGCTCCTCGTACCCGAACAGCTCCATCGCCCGGTCGGTGGCCGCCTCGTAGTTGCCCGAGTCGTAGCGCATCCCGCTGACCGTGGTGTACGGGAACTCGCCGTGCCCGATCCAGTTGCGCCGCCGCAGATCCAGCGGGTCCATGTGCAGCTCGTCGGCCAGCTCGTCCATCAGCCGCTCGATCAGGTACGTGGCCTCCGGGCGGCCCGCGCCCCGGTACGCGTCCACGGTCACGGTCGTGGTGAACACGCCCTCGCACTCGAAGTGGTAGGCGGGGAACTTGTAGATGCCGTTGTACATCAGGGCACCCAGCAACGGCGTACCCGGAGTGATGATGCCGAGGTACGCGCCCATGTTGGCCAGCAGGTGCACCTTCAGCGCGGTGACCGTACCGTCGCGGCGCGCGCCCAGCTCGGCGTACTGGATCTGGTCCCGGCCGTGGTGCGCCGACATCAGGCTCTCCGAGCGCGACTCGGTGTACTTCACCGGCTTCCCGGTCCGCTGCGCCGCGAGGAACGCGATGAACTCCTCCGCGACGACCTGGAGCTTGCCGCCGAAACCGCCGCCGACATCGGGGGCGATCACCCGTACCTTGTGCTCCGGGATCCCGAGGATCAGCGCCATGAAGAACCGCAGGATGTGCGGGATCTGGGTGGAGGACCACACGGTCAGCTGCTCGCCGGTCGGGTCCACGACCACGCTGCGCGGCTCCATGAACGCGGGGATGAGCCGCTGCTGGCGGTACCGCCGGCGGATCACCACCTCCGCGTCGGCCAGGGCCGCGTCCGCGTCGCCGCCGGTGCCCGCCTGCGCCGAGTCGAAGATCCAGGTGTACGCCCGGTTGCTGCCCTGGTCCGCGTGCACCAACGGCGCGCCCTCGGCCAGCGCCGCCTCCAGGTCCACCACGGCCGGCAGCGGTTCGTAGTCGACCTCGACCGCCGCGAGGGCGTCCTGCGCGCTGGCCCGGTCCCGGGCCACGACGACGGCCACCGCCTCGCCCACGTGCCGTACCTCGTCCACGGCCAGCGGCGGGTGCGGCGGCGCGAGCATCTCCGCGGTGACCGGCCAGGCGCACGGCAGGCTGCCCTGCACCTCGGCGACGTCCCGGCCGCAGAACGCCGCCACGACACCGGGTTCACGCAGCGCCGGCGCGGTGTCCAGGTGGGTGATCCGGGCGTGCGCCACCGGGCTGCGCAGGATCGCCAGGTGCAGCATCCCGGGCAGGGTGATGTTCTCGGTCCAGGTGGTCCGGCCCTCGATCAGCCGCGCGTCCTCCTTCCGGGTACGCGCCGCACCAACTTCGGCTGTCACGGTCATGCCGGCACCCCCTCCCGCATCGCGGCGGCCGCGTCGTGCACCGCGCGGACGATGTTCTGGTATCCGGTGCACCGGCACAGGTTGCCCTCCAGCCCTTCACGGATCTCCGTGTCGCTGGGGTCGGGGTTCTCGGCGAGCAGATCGACGGTCGTCATGATCATGCCCGGCGTACAGTAGCCGCACTGCAGGGCATGCTGCCGGTGGAACGCATCCTGAACCGGGTGCAACCGGCCATCGGGTCCACGCAGGCCCTCGATCGTGGTGATCTCCTGACCGTCGGCCTGTACGGCCAGCACGGCGCAGCTCTTGACCGCCTCGCCGGCCAGCAGCACGGTACAGGCGCCGCAGTTGCTGGTGTCGCAGCCGACCACGGTACCCACCTTGCCCAGCCGTTCGCGGAGATGGTGGACGAGCAGCGTACGGGGTTCGACGTCGTCGTCGTAGCGCACGCCGTCAACAGTGAGACTGATCCGGGTCATCAACCCTCCCGGGCGTACGAGGTCCGGCGCACCCGCACCGAACCGGTGCCAGGCGTGCTCCCGCCCGGGCGTCCTCGCCCTCCGGCGCGCGCCCGGGTCACGGTGCGCGCTGTCTCACAGCCAATCCCTCCGGCCGCCGTACCGC